>CAYRBQ010000191.1:0-7062 GCA_964422305.1 uncultured Reyranella sp.
GGCGCGGGTGAAGACATGATCGTCGTTGAACTGCACCGCGCCGTTCAGGGTGATCGGCGCCTGGGCGCGCACGATGAAGGGTGCGGCAAGAGTCGAGGCGGCGATTCCGCCCACCAGCATTCTGCGTTTCATGGTCGTATCCTCCGAAGGTCCCCGTTGGATGGCTCTGTGGCCGGAACCTTTCGGTCGCGACTATTGCATGGGAGCGCTGCGCGATGCGACCAAGTTGTCAGACAACAAAGACGGTCCGGAACTTGCGTGCTCCCGAGGTGAGGGTTAGGCTTGCCCGAATAGCACACAAATATTAAGTTAAATGTCCTCCGACGTCCCTTCCACCGCGTCCTCAGCGCTTTTCGCGCCCAAGCTCGTCACCGTGCTTCGCGAGGGCTACGGCCCCGCCGCCTTCCGGGCGGATGCCATGGCCGGCCTCACTGTGGCGATCGTGGCGCTGCCCCTTTCCATGGCGATCGCCATCGCGTCGGGGACGACGCCCGAACGCGGCCTGTTCACCGCCATCGTCGGAGGCTTCCTGATCTCGGCGCTGGGCGGCAGCCGCTTCCAGGTAGGCGGCCCGGCCGGCGCCTTCATCGTCCTGGTCGCCGCCTGCGTGGCGCGCCACGGCATCGAGGGCACCCTGCTGGCCACGTTGATGGCCGGCGTCTTCCTTATCGCGGCGGGCTTCCTGAAGCTCGGCACCTTCATCAAGTTCATCCCCTATCCGGTGACGGTGGGATTCACCGCCGGCATCGCCGTCATCATCCTGGCGAGCCAGCTCAAGGATCTGTTCGGCCTCACGCTGGCCGGTCGGGAGCCGGGCGAGTTCGCGGCCAAGATCGAAGCGCTGGCGCAGGCGTGGGGCAGCGTGAACGCCTCTGCCGTGGCGCTGGCGCTGCTCACCATCGGTACCATCGTCGGCCTCAAACACGTGCGGCCGCATTGGCCCGGTATGCTGCTGGCCGTCGTGGCGGCCTCGCTCGCGACCTTCGCCCTGGGGCTCCCGGTCGAGACGATCGGCAGCCGCTTCGGCGGCATTCCCTCGATGCTGCCGGCGCCCAGCCTGCCTGAAATCTCTTTCGCAAAGATCGAGGCCGTGCTGCCGGATGCCGTCGCCTTCGCCCTGCTCGGCGCCATCGAGTCGCTGCTCTCGGCGGTCGTGGCCGATGGCATGACCGGCCGCCGCCATCGCTCCAATGCCGAGCTGGTCGCCCAGGGCGTGGCCAATATCGGCGCCGCTCTGTTCGGTGGCATCTGTGCGACCGGCACGATCGCACGCACCGCGACCAACGTGCGTGCCGGCGCACGCGGCCCGATCGCCGGGATGCTGCACTCGGTCTTCCTGCTCGCATTCATGCTGCTGGCGGCGCCGCTCGCCGCCTACATCCCGCTGGCCGCACTGGCCGGCGTGCTGGCCATCGTCGCCTGGAACATGGCGGAGAAGCACGAGTTCGCGACCCTGGTGCGGTCCTCGCGTGGCGACGCCGTCGTATTGCTGGCGACCTTCCTGCTAACCATCTTCCGCGACCTGACCGAAGGCATCGTCGTGGGTTTTGCGCTCGGCGCCGTGCTGTTCATCCATCGCATGGCCGTCGCCAACGGCATCGAGGAGCATGTGCCGGTCGTCGCGCCGGACCGGGCGGACGACGCACAGCCGCGCGGACCCTACGACCCGACGCTCGCCACCGATCGCGTCGTCGTCGTCTACCGTCTGTCGGGCGCATTCTTCTTCGGCACCGCCTCGACGGTCGGTGCCGTGCTCGATCGTATCGCCGACCAGCGCAAGGCCTTCGTCATCGATTTCGCCGCCGTGCCATTCGTCGATTCGACCGCCGCCAATGTCATTGCCGGTATCGGCCGCAAGGCGGCACGTCATGGCCTGCGCGTCTACGTCACCGGCGCCGTTCCTGCGGTGCGCCGCGCGCTGCTGCGGGCCGGCGCCCGCCGGCCGCAGGTCCGCTACCTGCCGCGCATCGACGACGCGGTCCGCGAGGCCCACCGCGCTGCGGGTTAGGCTGCGCGGCCCTGCTGGCTGGCGAGATAGGCGGCCTTGCGGGCGCGCATCACTTCGCCGAGCGGCCTGTGCGCGGCCAACCCGCCCCATGGATCGAACTTCGCGGCTTCCGCTTCCGCCGCCACGGCATCGACGCCCTGTTGCGGAAGGGTGAGGCGCGCCACGGTGACGACCGGGGTTTCGCTGTCCGGCCACGGCCGCGAGGAGTCCTCGATCGGCGTGACGGCCTCGTCGACGAAGAACTGCAGCTCGAGATCCCAGTGCAACGGCCCGACGGCCAGCCGCTCGCGCATGTCGGCAGCAATGTCCTTCGAGCGCCCACCGGGCGGCGGATTGCCCGCGGGCTTCAGCCGTGCCCGCACGGCGTAGGGGCCGCACTGGATAGGCGCCACCGTGTCGAAGCGCTCCGCCGCGAAGCCGCGGAACGGCCGGTGCAGCATTTTCATGAGGGTCGTGAGTCGCGAAAGACCGCCGCCGATCCCGTAGACCTTGAAGAGATGGGCGATGCCCGCAACCTGGCCCTTGGTCAGCGCTTCGAGGAAATCGATGAATTCGCGGCTGTTGGCGCTGGGGCCGCGATCCTGGTTGATCATCAGGAAGTCCTGATGATCGGTCGTGCCGTCGAGTGCGGCCTCGCCGGAAACGTCGCGCACCTTGAGCGCGAATCCCCTGATGTCGGGCATCCGGTTGGACTGCAGGTCGGGCGCTCCATTGGACAGGCGAACCAATGCACGGTGGCTGCCGGGGTGCGCGAACAGCCCATGGCGGGCATGGTCGGGCAGGCCATCCAGCACCTCGAGCGTGCCGGCAGCGGCCAGGACCTGCTTGCGGTGGAGCGTGCGGCCCTTGCCGAATCGCTTCGACCGTGCCACCTGCAGCTTGCCGATGACCGTTGTGACGCGCGCCAGATGCGTCTCCTCGTCCGGCGCGATCTGCTCGCGCCAGGCAGTGCTCGCCTGCTTCATGTCGCCCCCTTCACGCCGGCCTGCGGCGTCCTCATGATGCCTCATGGCCGGCATCGTTTCGATCTCCTGCTCCGCGCTCCGCGCCGAGATATCCGCCGCAGGTGCGGAACTTGTACGTCTCCAGGACCATCATGGATCGGACCTGCTGTGGGACGGTGATCCTGGGGTCTGGAGGGGGCGCTCGCCGCTGCTCTTTCCGATCGTCGGCGAGGTGAAGGCCAACAGGGCCAGGATCGCCGGTGTGGAATACGAAATCGGCCGGCACGGCTTCGCCCGCACCTCGACGTTCGCGCTGGTGTCGTCGGAGCCGGCGCGCTGCACCTGGCGGCTGGAGGCGAGCGAGGCGACCAGACGGCAGTATCCCTTCGAGTTCCGCCTCGAGGTCACCTATGCGATCCGTGACGGCGCGCTCGAGATGGCGGCCGAGGTGACCAACCTCGGTAAGGCGACGATGCCGGCCTCGTTCGGCTTCCATCCCGCGCTGCGCTGGCCCTTGCCCTACGGCAAGCTGCGCGCGGCGCACGAAATCGTCTTCGACCGGGACGAGCCGGCACCGATCAGGCGCCCGATCGACGGCCTGCTGAGCTCGGCCGACTATCCCACGCCCGTGCGCGACCGGCGCCTCGTCCTGCACGACGATCTGTTTCGGGACGGTGCCCTCGTCTTCGACCGGCTGCAGAGCCGCGGCGTGGTCTATGGCGAGAGGCTGAGGATCGGCTTCGACGGCATGCCCCATCTCGGCATCTGGACCCTGCCCGGCGCGGGTTATGTTTGCATCGAGCCGTGGCAGGGCCATGCCAGTCCGCAGGGCTTTGACGGCGAACTCGCCGACAAGCCCGGCATGGTCATGATCATGCCGGGCGCGACCAGGCGCTTCGCGATGTCGATCGGCTTGGTCGGCTGACCCTGTCGTCAGCGCAGCGCCTCCGCCAGCGCAGATGCCTTGCGCCAGACCTGCTTCTGGCAAACGAACAGTACGCAGCCCTCGATCGTCAGAGCATCGGCTCCCTGCCGCCGCATCGTCGCGCGGTAGGTCTGGCCGTCCTCGGGATTGTAGATGCGGCCCGACCAGCCGCCGTTCCTCTCCGGGGTGAGCCCGGAGAGGATGGTGAGACCGACCAGCGGTCGCGTGCGCAACGACGCGTCGCTGTTTTGGGAGTCGAGTCGCGGACGGCCCTTGTCGTCGGTGGCGTCCCACAGCCAGCGCACCGTGCCGCACAGGGTCGCGGCCTCGCCGCAGGGCGCGAGATCGACGATGGCCGAAGCGCCGGGCGTGACCCAGCGGCCGAGCGGGGCGTCGTTGGCCTGCACGGGCTCGGCGGTGACGATCAGTCCGCCGATGAGGACAAGCCCGGCAATCGTGGCCGGGATCGTGCGGCCGCCGCCGTGCGGCGCGACGATCGCCTCGAACCTGGCGCGGTAGTCGGGATGCTCGGTGCCCATGAGCTTGTCCCACCAGCGGAAGTAGAGGCCGTAGTTGTAGCGGCCTGTCTCGTGGTGGAGGTCGTGGTGGGTGGAGGTGTTGTTCCAGCCCAGCCAGCGGCCCGGTCCGAACGCCGCGCCGTGCACCTCGGCGCCGGCATGACCCATGACGTTACGCAGGATCTGGACGATGCCGAAGGCAAGCAATGCCAGCCCGTGCATCGGCACGACGAGCAGGAACAGCGGCACGAAGGCGCCATGCACGATCGCCTCGGGGATGGCGAACGAGTAGGCGGCCCAGGGCGTCGGCGTGCGCGACAGGTGGTGCGTACGATGGAACAGCGCGAACAGGCGCCGGTGATGCATCGCGCGGTGGGACCAGTAGAAGTATGCATCGTGCGCCACCAGCATGACGGCCAGCGACAGCACGAGATAGAGCGGTCCGGCCCGGTCGAAGCCCTTGTAGACGGTCATCCATCCATAGTGGTCGCCGACCGCGACCGTGGCGCCGATCAGCGAGAAGATCAGGGCGGTGCGCAGCGACGCCAGGATCTCGCGCCGCCGGTCGGCCGGGGTGGCCTCGCGCCGCTGCAGCTTGCGGCGTGCGAGACCGGCCTTCCAGAACAGGGCGAGGATCGCGGCCATCAGCGCGGCCGCCACGACGTAGCGGGCGGTGTCCATGACCCAGACCGTGGGCCAAGCGGCGAAGTAGATCTGCAACGGTTCGTTCATCGGTCGCCCCTCCAGCAGGCGCGGCCTTTCAGTGGGCCAGCGCGGCCGTGGGATCGCGCCGAAGCCGGAAATCGACCGGCCTTTGCAGGAATCGGCCCGCCGATTCCGGAATCGGCGAGGACTCAGGGGGTGTTTCGGCCTTCGGCGGCCTTGCGGAACTCGCTCGGGGTCAGGCCGGTATCGGCCTTGAAGGCCCGGTTGAAGGGTCCCAACGACTGGAAACCCGAGTCGAGCGCGATGGTGAGGATCGGGACCTCGGCTTGCCCGGGGTCGGCCAGAGCCTGCTTGGCGTCGGCCAGCCTGTGCCGGTTCAGGTACTCGTTGAAGTTCCGGTAGCCCAGGCCCCGGTTGATGGCACGCCGGAGCCGGTATTCGGGCAGGCCGAGCTTGCCGGCCAGCGCGCCGATGGTGAGCCCCTCCTGGCGATAGAGGCGGTCGACCGTCATCAACCGCTCCAGCGTCGCCAGCAGGGCCGGATCGGCGGCCTCCTCCTCCTCGGAGGGAACCGGCGGCGACGCCGGAACGGGCGCGGTCATGGCCGCCGGAGCGGGAAGGACGGAGTCGAGGTCGGCGCGCAGGAGGAGGATCGCGATGATGGCGGCGATCGCGACCAGGCCTGCCGCATTCAGCAGGTGAAGGACCATCGGCACCTCGTCGGTTCCGACGGCCAGCTCTACGCTCACGGTCACGGTGATGTGCAGGGCCACGGCGATCAAGATGAACAGGCGCAGGCGTCGCCGGCCCTCGACGAGGTCGTTGCCCCAGCCGCGCACCGTCTGCACCAGGGCGAGCAGCGCGAGGCCGATCACGGCGACGCGCACCGCGGCGATCACGGCCCAATGGGTCACCAGGCCGGCGCCGAAGAGATGGGCCAGCGGCCAGACCACCAGCCCGAGCCATACCATCGCATGCCAGGGCGCGAGCCTGAAGGAATCGTCGAACAGGGCGCGCGCGAACAGCCAGAAGACCGCGGCATTGCCGGTGCACAGGACGATGACCGGCGCGAACCAGAGCGGCGGCCTGGCGTGCGGGCCGGGCGAGGAGCAGAGGGCATAGGCGGCGGCGCCCACTGCGAGCAATGCGCCCAGCCAGGCGGCCTGCCGGCCCCGGCCCTGCCGCAGGGTGGCTGCCGCCACGACCAGCAGCAGTGCGATGGCCGCTCCGCGCAGCGCGATGTCGAGGGAGACGAGGAAGCCCGGGCCGCTCATGGTCGGCTGCGTGCTTAGCATTTCGCCGCCGTCACGCCACCCCGGGGCGGGCGGCTCGGGGCTAGTGCTTCGCCGCCAGGCTCTTGAACAGTGCGTCGCTGCGCTCGTCGGCCGGGAAGAAGCACTCGATGCGCACTTCCTGCAGGGTGATGTCCTGCGGCGTACCCAGCGTCGCGATGGTCGTGAACACCGACAGCGCCTTGCCGCCGACCAGGTAGTCGACCGTCAGCATCGGTGCCGGCCGGTCCTCGAAGCGCAGCTTGCGGAACGATGCCGGCACGTCGGGATAGGCCATGATCTCCTCGATGAAGGCCAGCGCCTTGGGCTCGCCGCCGGCTGCCAGGATCTCGGAGTAGGTGGTCGAGACGAGATAGCGCGCGACCTCTTCCCAGTTCGAGATCTTGGAGCGCAGCGCCTTGGGATCGAGGATCCAGCGCAGCAGGTTGGGCGCCTTGCCGGCGGGCGGCGGCGTCGGCGGCCCCTCGAACAGGAACACGGTGAAGGCCTGCGCCGCCTCGTTGGCCTGCAGCAGGTTCCACAGGCGGTCGATCACGACCGCCGGGTAGGGCTCCTGCTGCTTCAGCATGCGGTCGATCGCCTGGCGCACCGGCGTGAGCTCGGGCGAGGCGAGGCTGCTCTCGCGATAGACCGGCGCGAAGCCCGCGGCCAGCAGCATGGCGTTGCGCTGGCGCAGCGGCACGTCGAGCGCGGTCGAGAGCTGGACGAC
>CAYRBQ010000192.1:0-7060 GCA_964422305.1 uncultured Reyranella sp.
GTTTATGCCGGTGCCGACCGCGGTGCCGCCCAACGCCAGGCGATAGACGTCCTTCAGCGCATCCTCGATGCGGCCGATATTGTCGGACAGCATGCCGGCGTAGCCCGACCACTCCTGACCGAGCGTAATCGGCGTGGCGTCCTGCATGTGTGTGCGGCCGATCTTGACGATGCCCTCCCACTCCCTGGCCTTGGCATCGATCGCGTCGTGCAGCGCCTTCAGCGACGGCAGCAGCCGTTCTTTCGTATTCACGGCGGCGGCGATGTACATGGTCGACGGGAACGAGTCGTTCGACGACTGCGACATGTTCACATGATCGTTGGGATGCACTGGCTTCTTGGAGCCGATCGGCGTGCCTGCGATCTGGCAGCAGCGGTTGGAGATCACCTCGTTCACGTTCATGTTGAACTGCGTGCCGCTGCCGGTCATCCAGACGTGCAGCGGGAACATGTCGTGATGCTGGCCGGCCAGGATCTCGTCGCAGACCTGGACGATCAGCCTGTGCGCGGTGTCGTCGAGGCGTTTACCGGCATGGTTGGCGTTGGCGCAGGCCTTCTTCAGCGTCGCGTAGGCCGTGATCATCTCGCGCGGCATCAGGTCCTTGCCGATGCTGAAATGCTCCAACGACCTCTGGGTCTGCGCACCCCACAGCTTGTCGGCCGGTACGCTCACCTCGCCGAGGCTGTCTGATTCTTTGCGGAAGTCTGCCAAGGAACACCTCTGGGTTGGGCCGAGACGTTAGCGCACTGCGACCGGCGCGTCAGTCGTCCGATGTACGTGACCGCCGCAGGGACTTGAGCGCGCCGTGCCGCTTCTTGTCGTCGACGCGGCGTCTCTTGGCGGCCTTGCTGACTTTCGTCCTTTTGCGCGGCACCGGCGGTCGTGCCGCCTCACGGATCAGCTCGACCAGTCGCGCCAGCGCCTCCTCGCGGTTGCGGAGCTGGCTGCGCTCGCTCTGGGCCACCAGCACCAGCACGCCGTCGCGCGTCAACCGGCGCCCGGCCAACCGCTCAAGCCGGTGCTTCACCGCGTCGGGCAGCGACGGCGAGCGGCGCACGTCGAAACGAAGCTGCACTGCCGTCGAAGTCGTGTTGACGTGCTGCCCGCCCGGGCCGGCGGCGCGCACGAAGGTTTCCTGGATTTCGTCCGGGTCGAGCGTCAGCGAACCGGTGATCCAGATCGGCGCCGCCCGGGCGATCGTCATTCCTTGCCGCCGGCGCGGCGCAGGGCGGCCTCGACCGAGTTCCGGTTGCTCTGCTTGGCGTAGGTGAGCGCCGTCCGGCCGGTGAAGTCGCGCGCGTTGGGATCGGCCTTCTTGTCCAGCAGCAATCGCACGATCTCGGCGTTGCCCCGGCCCGCCGCGATCATCAAGGCAGTCTGGCCCTGTCGGCCTTGCGGGCGCGTGTTGGCACTTCGCCTGAGCAGCATCTCGACGATGTCGAGGTCATTCTTCTCGGCCGCCCGCATCAGGGCGGTGTAGCCGTCGCGGTCGACCGCATCGATCACTGCACCGCCCTTGAGCAGGACATCGACGACCGGCAGGTGGCCCGCCTGAACCGCCACGATGAGGAGGGGCGTCCCGTTGTTGGCTGTCTGGTTAGGGTTCTCGCGCCGCAGCAGGGCGGCACGAACCTTCTCATCGTCGCCCTCCAGCACCGCTTTCACGATCTGCTTCTCGCCGAACAGTTCGGAGCCCCCGGTCTGCGCGAACGCCACACCGGCCGGCGTGGCGACTGCCATGGAGACAAGTGTCCGGCGAAGCATGCTCACCTCCCTCGGGTTTCCTGGTAGCGCACCTCGATGCGGTCCCAGATCTGCGCCTCGAGCGACACGCCGTCGAAGCGGTTGATCTGCTGCAGGCCGGTCGGCGAGGTAACGTTGATCTCCGTGAGGTAGTTGCCGATCACGTCGATGCCGACGAAGAGCAGGCCACGCCGGGCGAGCTCGGGGCCGATCGTCTCGCAAAGCTCGATGTCGCGTTTGGTGAGGGCCGCCTTCACCGCCTTGCCGCCGACATGCATGTTGGAGCGCGCCTCACCCTCGGCCGGCACGCGGTCGATGGCGCCGACCGCCTTGCCGTCGATCAGGATGATGCGCTTGTCGCCCTTGCGCACCTCGGGCAGGTAGCGCTGGGCGATCACCGGCTCGCGGCTCCTCTGCGAGAACATCTCGAGCAGCGAGGCGAAATTCTCGTCGTCGGGCCGCACGCGAAAGACGCCGGCGCCGCCGTTGCCGAACAGCGGCTTCAGGATGATGTCCTTGTGCTCGTCGCGGAACTCGCGGATGGCGCGCACGTCCGTGGTGATCAGGGTCGGCGGCATCACGTTGTCGAAATGCGTGACGAAGAGCTTCTCCGGCGCGTTGCGCACGCTGGCCGGATCGTTGACCACGAAGGTCTTGGGGTGAACGTGCTCCAGAAGATGCGTCGTCGTGATGTAGGACATGTCGAACGGCGGATCCTGGCGCAGCAGGACGACGTTGACCGTCGACAGGTCGAGCATCTGCGCAGCGCCCAGCGTGAAATGGTTGCCCTTCTCGCGTCGCAACTTCACCGGCTGGGCGCGCGCCAGGACCTTGCGGTCGCGGAATATCAGGTCGGCCGGTGTGTAGTGCCAGACGTCGTAGCCGCGGCGCTCTGCCTCCAGCCCCAGCACGAAGGTCGAATCGCCGTCTATGTCGATGGTCGACACATGGTCCATCTGGATGGCGACGCTGAGCTTCATGGCGGGTCCCGGGGCTGAATGATCGTGGTTCGGGCTTCAGTTAAGCCCGCGGCGAAGTTCCTGCAACAGGCCAGCGACCTGCTTCAGCAGGCCGGGATCGGTGTCGAGGCCGAGCAGGCGCTCGTAGGCGGCGATGGCGGCACGGCGCTTGTCGAGCCTCGTATTGATTTGCCCCGCCTCGAACAGCAGCTCGGCACGATCCGGCGCGATCGCCAGCATGCGGTCGAGCGAGCGTGCCGCCGCCGGCCAGTCCTCGCGCCTGGCGAGCCTCAGGCGGACATTGTTCTCCAGCCGCAGCAGCACATCGCGGTCGGCGACGGGATCGAAATGGCCAGGCTGCAGCTCGGCGTCGGGGCCCAGCACCTGCTGCAGGAGCTTGCGCAGGTCCGAAGCCTCGAGCACCACGCCCTCATGGAAGGGATCGACGACGTGGCGACCGCCGTCGATGCCGATGCGGATCAGGAAATGGCCCGGGAAGGCCAGGCCCTCGGCGTCCCAGCCCTGGGCGCGCGCGACGTGCAGGTAGAGGATCGACAGAGCCACCGGCAGGCCCTTGCGCCGCTCGATCACCTGCACGATGTCGGCGTTCCGGAGATCGTCATAGGTCTCGCTGTCGCCGCGATAGGCGTAGGAACGCGCGATCACCTCTGCCAGCGCTTCCGGGTTGGCGCCGCGGCGGTGCACCAGGTCGGCGAGGTCGGTCGCCATGGACGCGACGTGCTGGCGGAACGGCGCGAGGTCGATCGCCTCGTCGCTCGCCAGCGCGCTCAGCACGAAGCCCGCCTCGAGGAGATCGAGGCGCCCGCCGTCCCCGGCGCAGAGGTCGCGCAGCCGTTCGAGGTTTCGCCGGTCGTCGGACTCGCTGAGCGACATAACCTACTCCGGCGGTTGCCAGACACCGGGGAGATGCCGGGGCCAGAAGCCGCCGACCAGCACCGCATCGAAACGCACCGAGCAGGCGGCATGGCGCGGATGGTTGGCGATGAACAGGCTGGCGGCGCGCGCCACCCTGCCGAACTGCCGCCCGCCCAGCGCATCGGCCGCGACGGTGACGTTGGCGCGCGCCTTCACCTCGACGAAGACCAGCAGGTTGCCGCGGCGCGCCACGATGTCGATCTCGCCGAGCTTCGTCTTGTAGCGCCGCATCAGGATCGAGTAGCCGGCGAGCCTCAGCCGCCACACCGCCCGCCATTCGGCGGTGTGGCCCATACGATAGGCTTTCTGGCGGGCCTCGACGGTCATGTTTCGCTCGTGGGGGCGGCACCCCGCTTCAGCTCGAGCGCACGGGCATAGATGTCGCGGCGCTTCAGCCCGTAGCGCGCCGCCACTTCCGACGCCGCGTCCTTCACCGACGCCCCTTCCATCGCTGTCCGCAGCGCCTCGTCGACGACGTCGGCGCTGCGTTCGGTCTCGGCCGAGGGCGGCCCGATCACGATCACGATCTCGCCCTTCACCTCGGCCTGCGCCGCATAGTGCTTCGCGAGCGCCGACAGCGGCGCGCGGCGGACCTCCTCGAAGAGCTTGGTGAGCTCGCGCGCGACGGCGGCCGGCCGGTCGCCCAGCAGCTCGGCGAGATCGGCGAGCGATTCGGCGAGACGATGCGGCGCCTCGAAGAACACCAGCGTCGAGGGCACGGTGGCGGCCTCACTGATCGCGCGCCGCCGCTCGGTCGGCTTGGCGGGCAAAAAGCCCGCGAAGAAGAAGCGGTCGGTCGGCAGGCCCGACAGCGCCAGCGCCATCGGCACGGCCGACGCGCCGGGCGCCGATGTCACCGCATGGCCATTGGCGATGGCGGCGCGGACCAGCCGGTAGCCGGGATCGGAGATCAGCGGCATGCCGGCGTCTGAGACCAGCGCCACGCGCTTGCCCTGGCCCAGCGCCTTGACGATACGCGGCTCGGCCGCCTCCTGGGTGGCGTCGCTGTAGGCCACCGTGGGGGCGGCGATGCCGTAGTGGCTCGCGAGCTTGGCGAACACGCGGGTGTCCTCGCAGGCGATGAGGTCCGCCGCCTGCAGGGTGTCGAGCGCACGCAGCGTGATGTCGCGCATATTGCCGATCGGTGTGGCAACAATGTGCAGCCCGGGAGCCAACGGCGCCGGTTTACGCTGGCCCGTCCCGCCGGTAGCTTGTAACCGTTCGTCCACGCTCATTCCTGCCGCCGGAGTCCTGCGCAAATGCGCCAATCCCTTCTCGTGCTCGCCGCCGCCGCCCTGTTCCTCGGGGCCTGCGGCGAGACGCCCAAGACTAGCACGCCGGCCACGCCCCCGGTGACGGTCAAGGCGCAGGCCGGCTCGCCGCTCACCGCCTCGGGCAAGGTACGCATCGCGCTTCTCCTGCCGCTCTCGGGCCGCGCCGCGCCGATCGGCCAGGCCATGCAGCAGGCCGCCGAAATGGCGCTGTTCGACACCGGCGCCAGGGAACTGGCGCTCTCGGCCTACGATTCCGGCGAGAGTGCGGAGACCGCGGTCGAGGCCTACCGCAAGGCCCGGATCGACGGCGCCGCCATGGTGCTGGGCCCGCTCTACGGCACCTCCGCCAGCGCCCTCGTGCCGCTCGTGAACCAGGGCGGCATGAACGTGGTCGCCTTCTCCAACGACGAGCAGGTCGCCGCCCGCGGCGTCTGGATCATGGGCATCGCCGCCCCGCCGCAGGTCCGCCGGGTCGTCGACTACGCCCTCGAGACCGGCATCCGCCGCTTCGCCGCCTTCGCGCCGCAGACGCCCTACGGCCAGCAGATGGCGCAGACCATGCAGACCTACGCGACGCAGCGCGGCGCGCAGGTGGTCGGCGTCGAGTTCTTCGATGCCGGCAGCGGCGAGCTCTCGACCGCCGCCCGCCGCCTCGCCGATACCGCGAAAGGCGACGGCAAGATCGCCGTCCTCGTCCCTGTGGCGCCGCCGCGCCTCTCGGCCGCCCTGTCGGCGCTCGCGATCGCGGGCCTCGACAACCGCACCACGCAGTACATCGGCACCGGCGTGTGGGACTTCCCCGGCGTCGGCGCCGAGACGATGCTGCGCGGCGCCTGGTATGCCGCCCCCGATCCCGCCCGCCGCGCCGATTTCGAGCGCAAGTTCCTCGCCACCTACGGCAAGGCGCCGCATCGCCTGGCCACGCTCGCCTACGACGGCGTGGCACTCGCCGGCCACCTCGCCCGCCTGAAGCCCGGCGGCGACTTCACCGCCGAAGCGATCACCAACCCGCAGGGCTGGTCGGGCATCGACGGCATCTTCCGCTTCCTGCCCGACGGACGTTCGGAGCGGGCGCTGGCCGTCATCGGCATCCAGGGCGACCGCGGCGTGGTCGTGAGTCCCGCGCCCACCACGTTCGCAGGGCAGCCGACGAACTGAGGATCGCCGGCCGATGCCTGTCACCCTTCCGAAGGCCGTCCTGTTCGACATGGACGATACGCTGATCCGTGCCTACGCCCAGCCGGAGGAAGCGTGGACCCGGCTGCTGCACGTGTTCGCCGCCCATCTCGACGCCCACGACGAAGCGTCGATCCAGGCGGTGCGCGTCGCCATCATGGAAGAGGCCCGCGCCTTCTGGAATGACCGCGCCGAGGCCGCGAAGTGGCGGCTCGACATCCCGGGCGCCCGCCGCCTCTCGGTGCGCCGCGGCCTGGCAAGGCTCGGCCGTCCCGACGATACCCTGGCCGACCGCATCGCCGACTCCTTCACCGAGCTGCGGCGCCAGGAATACCGCCTCTATCCCGACGCGCACGCCACCGTCGACGCGCTGCGCGACGCTGGCGTGCGGCTCGCGCTGGTGACCAACGGCGCGTCGGAGTCGCAGCGCGCCAAGATCGAGCGCTTCGAGCTCACCCACCGCTTCCACCATATCCAGATCGAGGGCGAGTTCGGCCAGGGCAAGCCCGAGCTCGCCGTCTACCGCCACGCGCTGGAGCGCCTGGGCGTCGAGCCCGGCGACGCCTGGATGGTGGGCGACAACTACGAATGGGAAGTCGTCGCCCCCCAGGCGCTGGGCATGTGCGGCATCTGGTACGATCCGTTCGACGCCGGCGTCCCCGCGAACGCGACGGCCCAGCCGACCCGCATCATCAAGCGACTGGCCGAGCTGGTGGAATAAGCCTCCTTTTCCGAACACGAGTTGTTCGGGAACTGTCTGTTCGGAAAATTCGCAGAGCGCCGGCCCGCCTGGACCGGACGCCGGCCGAGCGAAGCTCGGCCGAGCCGCGCTACAGCCTCACCTCCGTCCCGACGCGGGTGCGACAGGGCCAAAGTGCAGCATTTGCGCGGTCTTTTTGATTTTCGGGTGCTACACTGCGACGTACCGTTTTGTAGCAGTTGTCGCAGTCCACACGTCGAGCCGACGTATGC
>CAYRBQ010000193.1:0-6383 GCA_964422305.1 uncultured Reyranella sp.
CTATGTGCTCGAGCTCTCGTCCTACCAGCTCGAGCTGCTCCAGACCTTCCGCGCGCACATCGCGGTGTGGCTGAACATAACGCCGGACCATATCGACCGTCATGGGGACCTGGCAGGCTATGTCGCGGCCAAGAGGAACATCTTCGCCCGCCAGCGCGCCGGCGATTGCGCCGTGATCGGCACGGAGGACGAAGCCTCGCGCGCCGTCGCCGCCGAAATGTCGGCACGCAGCGGCATCGCCTGTGTGCCGGTCGCACTCGATCGACCGGTGGCCGGCGGCGTCTCCTATCGCGCCGGCATGCTGGTCGATGCCGACGGCTACACCGTCGACTTCTCCGACGTGCCGACCCTGCCCGGCGATCACAACGCCCAGAACGCCGCCTGCGCCTGGGCGGTCTGCCGGTGGCTCGACGTGCCACGCGAGGCGATCGTCGCTGGATTGCGAAGCTATCCCGGCCTGCCGCACCGCCAGGAGCGCGTCGCGTCGGTAGGCGATGTCGTCTACGTCAACGACAGCAAGGCGACCAATGCCGATGCGACGGCCCGGGCGCTGTCGAGCTATCGCGGCATATACTGGATCCTGGGCGGGCAGGCGAAGGAGGGCGGCGTCGCACCGCTCGCTCCTTACTTCGACCGCATCCGCCATGCCTTCCTGATCGGCGAGGCGACCGAGCTGTTCGCCGGCCAACTCGACGGCAAGCTGCCTTACACGCGCTGCGGCGACCTGAAATCTGCGCTCGACGCGGCGCATGCGCTCGCCCAGCGCGAGGCGACCGGTCAGGCGGTCGTGCTGCTCTCGCCGGCCTGTGCGTCGTGGGATCAGTGGAAGAGCTACGAGCATCGTGGCGATGCGTTCCGCGCCATGGCGCGGGCCTTGCCGGGGGCCGAGAGTTTGGGGAGGGCCGCGTGATCCAGGTTCCACGCGACGATCGCAGCGTGATCGGACAATGGTGGTGGACCGTCGACCGTTGGTCGCTGGGCGCCATCCTGGCGATCATGGCGTTCGGCGTCCTGCTGACCCTGGCGGCGTCGCCGCCGGCCGCCGAGCGCATCGGCGCCGACTCCTTCGTCTTCGCCAAGCGCCAGTTCCTGTTCCTGCCGCTGGCGCTTCTCGTCATGCTCGGCATCTCGTTGGCCTCGCCGCGACATGTGCGGCGGCTGGCGTTACTGGTTTTCTGCGGCAGCGTGGTGCTGCTCGCGGCGACCTTCGTGATCGGCGTGGAGATCAAGGGTGCGCGGCGCTGGATCTCGGTGCCGGGCCTGTCGAGCCTGCAGCCGTCGGAGTTCGTGAAGCCCAGCCTCGCGGTGATCTCGGCCTGGCTGCTGGCGCAGAGCCGTACCGAGCGCCGGGCACCGGGTTACCTGCTCTCGACCATGCTGGTCGGCGGCGTGCTCGGGCTGCTCGTCCTTCAGCCCGACCTCGGCATGAGCGTCGTGGTCGCCGCGGTGTGGGCGGTCCAGCTCTTCGTCGTCGGCCTGCCGATGTGGGTCGCGGCCTTTGGCGCGATCGCGGGCGGTGTCGGTCTGGTCGGCGCCTACTTTGCCTTCCACCACGTGCGTAGCCGCTTCGACCGCTTTCTCGACCCGACATCCGGCGACAACTACCAGGTGAACACCTCGCTCGAGGCCTTCATGAACGGCTCCCTGTTCGGCCGCGGCCCGGGCGAGGGCACCGTGAAGGCGCAGCTTCCCGACGCGCACACCGACTTCATCATGGCCGTGGCCGGCGAGGAGTTCGGCCTCGTCGTCTGCCTGCTGATCCTCTGCCTGTTCGCCTTCGTCACCCTGCGCTCCATGTCGCGCGCTTCCAAGGAGACGAGCCTCTTCATCACGCTGGCCGCGACAGGGCTCGCCGTGCAGTTCGGCCTGCAGGCGGCCATCAACATGGCCTCGACGATCCAGCTCATCCCGGCCAAGGGCATGACATTGCCGTTCGTCTCCTACGGCGGCTCCTCGGCGCTCGCCATGGCGATCTGCCTCGGCATGCTGCTGTCGCTGACGCGCGAGCATGCCGGCCTCAGGGAGGCGGTGTGATGGCGACCGTGCGCCCGGTGGTCCTGGCGACCGGCGGCACCGGCGGGCATGTGTTCCCGGCGGAGGCGCTGGCCGGAGAGCTGGAGGCGCGTGGCGTGCCGTTCGCGCTTGTCACGGACTCGCGCGGCCGGCAGTGGCAGGGGGCGCTGGCCCATCACCCGATCCACTACATTCATTCGGCCAGCCCGACCGGTTCCCTGCCGCACAAGGTCAAGGCCGTGATGATGCTGGCGCTCGGCCTGTTCGACGCGTGGCGCGTGCTGGGTCGCATCGCTCCTTCGGCGGTGGTGGGCTTCGGCGGTTACGCGTCGGTGCCGACCATGCTCGCGGCGCGCCTGCGTCGACTGCCGGCCATGTTGCACGAGCAGAACGCCGTGCTCGGTCGCGCCAATCGTCTGGTCGTGAGCGGCGCCGCGCGCGTCGCCACGTCCTTCGCGAACACGCGGCACATCGATGCGGATTCGCGGGCGCGCCTCGTCGGCAATCCGGTGCGTGGGCCGGTGCGTGTCCTGCGCGACCAACCCTATCGTGCGCCCGACGCGGGGCGGGTGATCGACCTGCTGGTGTTCGGCGGCAGCCAGGGTGCCGCCTCGTTCGGCGAGGTCGTGCCCGCCGCCGTCCTCTCCCTGCCGCAGGCCGTGCGCGCAAGGCTGCGCATCGTGCAGCAATGCCGGCCCGAGAGCATCGACGGCGTGCGTGCGAGCTACGTCAAGGCGGGCGTGGTGGCCGAGCTCGCGCCGTTCTTCACCGACCTGCCGCGCCGCATCGCGGCGGCGCATCTGGTGATCGGCCGGTCGGGCGCTTCGACGGTCGCCGAGCTCGCCACGGTCGGACGCCCGTCGATCCTGATTCCCTATCCCTACGCCGCCGACGACCACCAGACCGCCAATGCGCGCGCGTTCGAGGCGACCGGCGGCTGCATCGTGATGCCCCATTCCGCCTTCACCGCGCCGGCGCTCGCCGAACAGATGAGGTCGCTGATCGACCAGCCGGAGCGCCTCGCGGCGATGGCGGCCGCGGCCCACGCCGCCGGCCGTCCCGATGCCGCCGCAAGGCTGGCCGACATCGTCGCGGAGATGATCTCCCTTCCCCTGACGCCTTCTGGAGTTGCCGCATGAGGGCACTGCCGCTCGATCTCGGTCTCATTCATTTCGTCGGCATCGGCGGTATCGGCATGTCGGGCATCGCCGAGGTGCTGCACAATCTCGGCTACAAGGTCCAGGGCAGCGACGTCGCCGAGGGCGCGAACACACGCCGCCTCGCCGAGCTCGGCATCAAGGTCGCGATCGGCCACCGCGCCGACAACATCTCGAACGCCCAGGTCGTCGTCGTGTCGAGCGCGGTCAAGAAGGACAATCCCGAGGTGCTGGCCGCGCGCGCGCGGCTCGTTCCCGTCGTGCGTCGCGCCGAGATGCTGGGCGAGCTGATGCGGCTCAAATGGTCGGTTGCCGTCGGCGGCACGCACGGCAAGACCACGACCACCTCGATGGTCGCCTCGATGCTCGACGCGGGCGGTCTCGATCCGACCGTGATCAACGGCGGCATCATCAACGCCTACGGCACCAACGCCCGGTTGGGCGCCGGCGACTGGATGGTCGTGGAGTCCGACGAGTCGGACGGCTCGTTCCTGCGTCTGCCGGCGACCATCGCGGTCGTCACCAACGTCGACCCCGAGCATCTCGACCACTACGGGACCTTCGATGCGCTGCGCGATGCCTTCGTGCGCTTCGTCGAGAACATCCCGTTCTATGGCTTTGCCGTGCTCTGCAACGACCACCCCGAGGTCCAGGCGCTGATCCCGAGGGTCGCCGACCGCCGCATCATCACCTACGGGCTCGGTGCCGGCGCCGACGTGCGCGCCGTCAATCTCAAGCTCGATCGCAGCGGCGCCGACTTCGACGTGATGATCGAGCACCGGGCGACCAACGAGTCGCGCACCATCACCGGCCTGCGGCTGCCGATGTTCGGCCAGCACAACGTGCAGAACGCGTTGGCGGCCGTTGCCGTCGCCCAGGAGATGGGTCTGTCCGACGACACGATCCGCAGGGCGCTGAGCTCCTTCGCAGGCGTCAAGCGCCGCTTCACCAAGACCGGCGAGGCTCACGGCATCACCGTGATCGACGACTACGGCCATCACCCTGTCGAGATCGCAGCCGTGCTGCGCGCCGCGCGCCAGGCCTATGGCGGCTCGGGCCGGGTCATCGCCGTCATGCAGCCGCACCGCTACTCGCGTCTCGGCGCGCTGCGCAACGAGTTCGCGACCTGCTTCACCGATGCCGACGCCGTGATCATCGCCGACGTCTATGCCGCGGGCGAAACGCCGATCGAGGGTGTGGGCCGCGACATGCTGGTCGGACTGGTGCAGCGCGCCGGCCACCGTGACGTCTCGCCGCTCGCCGCGCCGGCCGACCTGCCCGGGATGATCTGGCAGGCGGCACGTCCCGGGGACGTCGTCGTTTGCCTCGGCGCGGGCAACATCACGGCCTGGGCGCATGCCCTGCCGGGCCAGATCCAGCAGCTCGCGGCCGACAAGGCCGGCCCGCGCGCCATTGCCAACGATCCCGGCCCGGCCAACAGCGGATCGGCGGCATGATGGCGCTCGCGACCTCCAAGCCCCACCTGATCGACCGGCTGCCGAGGCCGCGCGGCCGGCTGACCGCCGACGCGCCGCTCGGTCCGCAGACCTGGTTCCGTGCAGGTGGTCCGGCCGAGGTCCTGTTCCGCCCGGCCGATGTCGAGGATCTTTCCGCGTTCCTCGCCGCGTTGCCGGCCGATGTGCCGGTGACGGTGCTGGGTGTCGCTTCGAACCTGCTGGTGCGCGACGGTGGTATGAAGGGTGTGGTGATCCGGCTGATGCGCGGCTTCACCGGCATTTCGGTCGAAGGCCATGACGTGATCGCCGGTGCCGGCGCCCCGGACCTCAACGTGGCGCTCACCGCACGCGACCACGCGCTGGCCGGCCTCGAGTTCCTGAGCGGCATCCCCGGCACCATCGGCGGCGCGCTGCGCATGAACGCAGGGGCCTATCAGGGCGATCTCTCGCAGGTGCTGGTGTCGGCCGAGGCGGTCGACCGCAGCGGCAAGGTATTCGCCGTCGGCACCGCCGACATGGGCTTCAGCTATCGCCACAGCGAGGCGCCGGCCGACTGGATCTTCACCTCGGCACGACTGCGCGCCACGCCGGGCGACCAGCTCGCGATCGCTCGGCGCATCGCGGAGATCGACGCGGCACGGACCGACACCCAGCCGCGCAGCCGCACCGGCGGCTCGACCTTCGTCAATCCGCCCGGCCACAAGGCGTGGGAGCTGATCGACAGAGCGGGCTGCCGCGGCCTGCGGATCGGCGAGGCCCAGGTCTCCGAGAAGCATTGCAACTTCCTGATCAACCTCGGCACGGCCACGGCCGCCGACATCGAGGCCTTGGGCGAGGAAGTGCGGCGGCGCGTCCTGGAGAGGACGGGCGTCCGGCTCGAATGGGAAATCCGTCGCGTTGGAGTGGCGTCGTGAAGCGCAAGGTCGCGGTCCTGATGGGGGGCTGGTCACCCGAGCGCGAGGTCTCGCTGGTGAGCGGCAAGGCCTGCGCCGAGGGGTTGCGCGATGGCGGCCACGAGGTACTGGAATACGACGTGAAGCGCGACCTGCGGGCGCTGATCGATTTCCTGCAGCCTGCGACGGGCGGCGGTCCCGACGTGGTGTTCAACGCGCTGCATGGCCGCTACGGCGAGGATGGTTGCATCCAGGGCGTGCTCGAGATCCTGGCGATTCCCTACACGCACTCCGGCGTTCTCGCCTCGGCGATCGCCATGGACAAACCTATGGCGCGTCACGTCTTCACCTCGCTCGGCTTGCGTGTCGCGACCGGCACGGTGATCGAGCGCCGCACGCTCGCCTGGGGCGATCCCATGCCGCGGCCCTATGTCGTGAAACCGATCGACCAGGGCTCCAGCGTCGGCGTCCATATCGTGCGCGACGGCGACAATCTCGCGGCTGTCGAAGCGGCCGAAGCGCGATACGGCGAGAAGGTGCTGATCGAGAAGTTCGTGCCCGGACGCGAGCTCACCGTGGCCGTCATGGACGACAAGGCGGTGGGCGTTACCGAGCTGCGGCCGCGCACCCGGTTCTATGACTACGAGGCTAAGTACACCGACGGCGTCACCGAGCACCTCATTCCGGCGCCGATTCCCGCCGAAGTCTACGAGCAGGCCAAGGAGTGGGCGCTGATGGCCCACCGGGCGCTGGGTTGCACCGGACTGAGCCGCGCCGACCTGCGATGGGACGATTCGCTGCCGGGCACTTCGGGTCTGGTCGTGCTGGAGCTCAACACCCAGCCCGGCATGACGCCGCTGTCC
>CAYRBQ010000193.1:6393-7054 GCA_964422305.1 uncultured Reyranella sp.
CCCCGAGCAGGCAAAATGGGCCGGCATCTCGTGGTCGGAGCTCATGACATGGATGGTCGACCATGCGAGGCGACCGGCATGAGCAAGGCGGCAAGAACCGCCAAGTCCGATGCGCCGACGCGCAAGGACTACGATCGTCGCAAGCGCAAGGGTGCGGTCCGCCGTTCGTCCGGCCGCCCGATCTGGCGTCAGCCGGTGCTGCTGGGGCTAGCCGTATTGTTGTTGGGTACCGGTGGCGCCGGCGGCTGGTGGGCCTGGAAGGAAGGTTTGCTGGCTGAAGCGCAACAACACTTCGATGAAGCGTCACGCAGCGTGCTGGGCGTGCTGACACCGTTCAAGCTCGCCGACATCACGGTCGAGGGGCGTGATTATGTCGAGCGAGATGCGATCCTGGCGGCCCTGAGCGTTCGTTCCGGCGATTCCCTTCTCGCCATCGACTTGGAAGGCGCCCGCAAGCGGCTCGAGGCCATCGACTGGGTTGCTGCCGCCACGGTCGAGCGCCGCCTTCCCGACACGCTCTATGTCACGCTGAAGGAACGTCGCGCGGTCGCGATCTGGCAGAATGGCGCGGAGTACACCCTTATCGACAAGAACGGCCGCACCGTGCGCGCGAGCCGCATGCCGCCCGGCGCGGACAAGCTGCTGCTGCTGGGTGGCCCCG
>CAYRBQ010000194.1:0-7042 GCA_964422305.1 uncultured Reyranella sp.
CCGAAGCAGAAGGTGAACTTGGCGGGATTGCCCTGGGTCGAACGGTCCATCTCGCCGGGCTTGGCGCCGGCGATGTTCAGCAGCATGAGGCCGAGCGCACGGCCGATCGTGGCGTTGGAGCGCCAGCCCTGGCCGAAGCAGTTGGAGCCGCAGTTGATGCCGAGCTGCTTGCGGACCGGGCCGCTCACCATGATCATCGGCGCGCAGGAGTGCGTCGTGGCCAGCGTGCCGTGCAGGTTGAACTCGGGGTCGAGCGCGCTGCGCAGCGCCGCCGCGACGACCGGGAAGTACTCGGGCTTGCAGCCGGCCATCACGGCGTTGGCGGCCATGCTCTGCAGGGTCGGCACGACCTGGCGCGGCGGCACGGGCGGGTAGGGGCGGTTGTCGCCGCGGACGGTCTCGACGAACTTGGCGACCTTCTCCTCGGTGGGCACGTAGAGCGGCATGCCGTCGCTCCAGCCCTGCTCGGTCGCGAACTCGTTGAAGGCCTCGACATCCATGTCGCCGATGTCGATGATTTCCTGCTCGGCGATGTCCTTCATCTGCTCGTCGCCTCGATAAGGCCCTTGGTCGCGGTGTCGATGCGCTCGCGCAGCTCCTCGGCGTTGAGGCCTCCGACCGGATGCTTCACGACGATGAGCTTGGGCTCGATCTTGCGGGCTTTCGCCTGGGCGAGAACCAACGGCTTGAAAGTCTCGGTGGCGATCACGTAGGCAGTGATGCCGAGCTTCTCGAGTTCGATGCTGTCGTGGAAACTCCACGATGAACAGCTTCCTCAATCACCCAGGGCGAGTAGCGCCGCGCGATACTTCTTGGCGACCGCCTCGATCAGATCCTTGGGCGCGGGCTGGCTTGCGCTGTTCTTGGCATGAAACTCGATATTGTCGATCTTGCGCGTCGCGCCGAGCCTCTCGCGCATGCCTTCCAGCAGCTCGCGGGCATTCGGCTTGGAGTTCGAGATCAGCGCGATGGCGTCGGTCGCCCAGTTGACGGGCTTCAGCGAGACGGCTGGCCCGCCTGCAGCGGCCATTCCGAAGGTCGGATTGAAGATACGCATCTCGTTCCTCCTCGAACGCTTACTTCTTGAGAGCCGCCACGATCGACCTGGCCACCTTCTGGCCGTCGGCGATGGCGTTCTTGAGAAAATCCGTCGTGCCGGACCGCACGTCGCCGGCCGCATAGACCAGCGGCAGCGACGTTTGGCCCTGTTCATCGACAACGATATGCCGCGACGCGTCGCGTGCAAGCGAATCCGGCATGAATTCCGCAGCGGGAGTTCGGCCGGTGTAGACGAACACCGCATTGGCCGGAACGGTGTTTCGCTGTCCGCCCGCCTCGATGGTGACGGCCTCCAGGCCGTCCTTGCCCTCGAGGGCGACGATCCGCCCATCGACGACCGCGACGTCGGGGGACGGCTCGGGGGGCGCCTCGCCGAGCACGGTGATGTCGCCGACGATCCCGACGAGGGCGGCGGCTTCGGTGTAGGTCCAGGCCCAGTCGCGCGGCGGCGCGATGATCGCCGACTGGCCGGCGTAGAGCGGGCCGTCGCAGTGCGCGCAATGCGACAGGCCGCGGCCTTCGAATTCCTGCTCGCCCGGGATGCCGAGCTTGCCCTTGGTCAGTCCGGTGGCGATCACCAGGGCGCGGCCGACATGCTTTTCGCCCTCAGCCGTCGTCACCTCGAACGGTCCGCTGCCGGACACCGAGACGACCTCTCCGAAGCCGACCTCGACTCCGGCGACGACGGCGTCGTCGGTCAGGATCGACGCCATCTGCGTGCCGGTGAAGAGCTCGTCGAACTCGTGGAGCGTGCCGAGGTTGATGAGCTCGCCGCCGGGGGCGAGCTTGTCGAGGCAGAGCGCCTTGAGCCCGGCGCGCGCGGCTTCGGTGGCGGCCGTGAGGCCGGCAGGACCGGCACCGATGACGATGACGTCGAAGGAGGGGCTGTTCATTGCTGCACTTAGACGGCACTTGAGCCGCGGAGTGCAAGCGGCTTGACGCCGGGCCAGTCGATACCTAGTATTGCTAGGTATGGAAGCTGAAATGCTCAAAGGTCATCTCGACGCCATCGTCCTGGCCGCTCTGGAAGGAGCGCCGGCGCACGGCTACGCGATCATCGAGACGATCAAGGCGCGCAGCGCCGCCACGTTCGATCTCCCCGAAGGCACCGTCTATCCCGCGCTGCATCGGCTGGAGCAGGCGGGGCTGCTCGAGAGCGATTGGGTGACGCCGCCGGGCGGTCGCCGTCGCCGCGTCTATGCGCTGACCAAGGCAGGGATCGCCGCGCTCGCGGAGCGGCGCAAGAGCTGGGGCCGCTTCTCGCAGGCCGTCGACGCGATGCTGCAGGGGAGGCACGCATGGCCGGCGTGATCGACACCTATCTCGCCTCGCTGCGGCGCGACCTCGACTTCGATCCGGCGCTCGCACGCCGGCTTGCGGAGGAGGTCGAGGCTCACCTCTGGGAAGCCGCGGAAGCCGATCCCGCCTGGCCGTCGGCGGAGGCGGAGCGACGCGCCGTCAAGCGTTTCGGTCTGGCGCGCGAGGTCGCGGTCCAGTTCGCGGCCGACGCCGTGACGCAACAGTCCCGCCGCACCTGGCTCGCCGTGATTGCCGCCGTGATCGTCACCTTCGTCGCCATGCGGCTTCGCGTGATGTGGTTGTCGGACATCGAGATCGCGGCTGCCAGCCTTGCGCCGTTCATCGACCGCTATGCTTTCCTGGCCGCGATCGCCGTCGCGACCTTGGGATGGTTTGCGTTCCGCAGCTCGCTGCTGCCGCTCGCGGTCTGCTTCGCGGGACTCGTCGCCTCGATCGTGGCGGGCTTCGTACGCGCGGACCTGTTCGCGGGTGGTGCACCACTGCACGTGCTGCTGCCGGCGGCGGCCGAGGTGGCGCTGGTCGGGCTGCTGGCCTGGCGCCTCGTGGATCTCGGCCGGTGCGTCCGACGAACGACGGGCCTCAGGAGGATGGGCACATGAACGGTTGGCGTCTGACCGGATGGCTGTCGCTGGCGCTCGCTGCGATGGCGCTGTGGTTCGTGATCGGGCATGGCGGCGTCGAGGGCATCCGCCTCGCGATCCGGGCGACGGCGCGGACCTCGCTGGTGCTCTTCGTGCTGGCTTTCACCGCCTCGGCGATGGTCGAGCTGGCGCTCGGCGGCTTGACGCGCTGGCAGCGGCGCAACCGGCGCTATCTCGGCGTCTCCTTCGCCGTGTCGCACTTCATCCATCTGGCCGCGATCCTGGCGCTCGCCGCGATCGACCGCACGCTGTTCTGGAAGCTTACGAACGTCACTACCATCGTGCTGGCGGGCACGGCCTATCTCTTCATCGCCGCGATGGCCGCGACATCGTTCGACCGCGCCGTCGCCTGGATGGGGGCCGGCCGTTGGCGCCTGCTGCACCTGATCGGCGGCTGGTACATCTGGATCAGTTTCGCCGTCGCGGTCGGCAAGCGCGTGCCGCTCGACAGCTTCTACTGGCCGATGGCGGTACTGGTGCTCGCCGCCGGTGCGGTGCGGCTGGTCGCGATGATGCGGCGCGGCCGCCGGCCGGTCGCGGTCAGCGCCCCTTGAAGACGGGCGCGCGCTTCTCGATGAAGGCGCGCATCGCTTCCTTCGAGTCCTCGGTGCCCTGCAGGCTCACCGTCATGTTCTGTTCGAATCGGTAGCCGTCGCGCAGAGTCATCTCCTCGATCGTGTTGAGCGCGTGCTTGGCAATGACGCTGGCGATCGGGCTCTTGGCGGCGATCTGGCGGGCAAGCTCCATCGCGGTATCCATCAACATGTCGTCGGGCACGCAGGCCTCGACGACGCCCAGCCGGTACATCTCCGCGCCGGAGACGCGATAGCCGGTGAGCATCATGCGGCGCGCCCGGGAATGGCCGAACAGGCGCATGGCATGCCGCCCGCCGCCCATCAGCCCGACGTCGATCTCGGGCAGCCCGATCGAAGCGCTCTCGCCGGCCACCAGGATGTCACACGAAGCCGCGACGCCGAGGCCGGCGCCGAGTGCCGGGCCGTTGATTGCGGCGATCACCGGCTTCCGGCATTCGAGGATCGAGTGGAAGCACTCGCGCGCGTAGCGCATCCCCTTCCAGGCATCGCCCGGACCGCGCGGGGCGCCGGCACGCGCCTTGATGTCGACGCCGGCGCAGAAGCATTTGCCCTTGCCGGTCAGCACGGCGACGCGCACCTCGTCCAAGTCGGAAAGGCTGTCGAAGACGCGGATCATCTCGTCCTGGAACTCGGCGTTCTGGGCATTGACCGGCGGATTGTCCATGGTCACGACGGCGATGTGGTCCGCGATTTGCACACGGATCATCCTGAGATCGTCCATTCGATTCCTCCCGGTTTCGAGCAATACACCGCTTGCCAGCGGTCGCGAAAGCATCGTACGTCGCAAGGGCAGGGAGCAAAGAACAAGACATGGCGTATTTCACGCAGCAGCTGATCAACGCCATCACGCTGGGCGCCATCTACGGCCTGATCGCCATCGGTTACACGATGGTCTACGGCATCATCGGCATGATCAACTTCGCGCACGGCGAAGTCTTCATGATCGGTGCGTTCATCTCCCTCATCGGCTTCATGATCTGCGCCAGCGTCGGCGTCAGCTCGGCGCCCATCGCCATCGTGCTGGTGCTGCTGCTCGCCATGTCGTTCTCGGCGGTCTACGGCTGGGCGATCGAACGAACGGCCTATCGGCCGTTGCGCGGCTCCTTCCGGCTGGCGCCGCTGATCTCCGCCATCGGCGTCTCGATCGCCCTCCAGAACTACGTGCAGCTCACCCAGGGCGCGCGGCCGAAGCCCGGCGGGCAGGTGGTCTCGGGCGGCTTCACGCTGTTCGCCAGCGACGGCTTCGACGTCCGCATCACCTGGCTGCAGATCATCATCGTGATCGTGACGATCGTGCTGATGGCGGGCTTCACCTGGCTGATCTCGCGGACCTCGCTCGGCCGCCAGCAGCGGGCCTGCGAGCAGGACATGAAGATGGCCTCGTTGCTGGGCGTCAACGTCGACCGCACGATCTCGCTCACCTTCGTGCTCGGTGCCGCGCTGGCCGCCGTCGCCGGCATGCTGTTCCTGATGTACTACGGCGTCATCGACTTCTTCATCGGCTTTCTCGCCGGCATCAAGGCCTTCACCGCGGCCGTGCTGGGCGGCATCGGCTCGCTGCCGGGCGCCATGCTGGGCGGCCTGCTGATCGGCCTGATCGAGGTCTTCTGGGCCGGCTACTTCTCCAGCGAGTACAAGGACGTCGCGGCCTTCTCGATCCTCGTCCTGGTGCTGATCTTCCGGCCGACCGGCCTGCTCGGCAAACCGGAGATCGAGAAGGTCTGAGCGCATGGGTCCGCGTCTGCCCCTCATGCTGAAGGACGCGGGTCTCACCGCGTTCGTGGCGGCGGCCCTCGGTATCTTCATCGTCGGCTTCCGTACCGTCGACGTGAGCGGCAAGGGGCTCACCTTCGACTATCACCTCGTCGACCTCGCGGTGGCCGTGGCCGTGATCTTCATCGGCCGGCTTGGTCTCCTGTTCGCGGCGCAGGGCCTGCGCTGGCCGGCCATCGCGCTCGGCGTCGCGATGATCGCCGCCGGCGCCTCGCCGATGCAGATGCCGTCGGGCTTCCTGCACTGGTTCGTGGCGCTGGGCGGCGTGCTGCTGGTCATCCGCGCTGTCTGGCCGTGGGTCGACGACGGCATCACCGCGGTCGCGCGCACGCCCTCGGGCAGCGCGGTCGGCAAGGCCACGATGAAATGGTTCGGCTGGCTGCTGCTCGCTTTCGCGGTGCTGCTGCCCGCCATGCCGTTCTCCGACCAGAAGACGATGGATCTCGGCGTGCTGATCCTGACCTACGTCATGCTGGGCTGGGGCCTGAACATCGTGGTCGGCCTCGCTGGCCTGCTCGACCTGGGTTACGTCGCCTTCTACGCTGTCGGTGCCTACGCCTATGCGCTGCTCAGCACCCAGCACGGCCTGGGCTTCTGGGCCGTCCTGCCGCTCGCCGGCATGATGGCGGCGCTGTTCGGCGTGCTGCTGGGCTTCCCGGTGCTGCGGCTGCGCGGCGACTATCTCGCGATCGTGACCCTGGGCTTCGGCGAGATCATCCGCCTCGTGCTGCTCAACTGGTTCGACCTCACCAACGGACCGGCGGGCATCGGCTCGATCCCCGGCCCGACCTTGTTCGGCGCGGTGTTCGCCGAGACGGCGCCGCCCGGCAAGCAGACCGTGTCGGAGATGCTCGGCATCCCGTTCAGCGGCAATCACCGGCTCATCTTCCTCTACTACATCATCCTCGTGCTGGCGCTGATCACCAACGTCTTCACCCAGCGCATGCGACGCCTCCCTGTGGGCCGCGCCTGGGAGGCGCTGCGCGAGGACGAGACGGCGTGCCAGGCGCTGGGCATCAACCCGACCAACACCAAGCTCACCGCCTTCGCCATCGGCGCCATGTTCGCGGGCTTCGCCGGATCGTTCTTCGCCGCCAAGCAGCGCTTCATCAGCCCCGAGAGCTTCGTCTTCATCGAGTCGGCGATCATCCTCGCCATCGTCGTGCTGGGTGGCATGGGGAGCCAGATCGGCGTCGTGCTGGCGGCTGTGCTGCTGATCGGCCTGCCCGAATGGTTCCGTGACCTCGGCAACTACCGCATGCTGGCCTTCGGCCTCGCCATGGTGCTGATCATGGTGTTCCGTCCGCGCGGCCTGATCGCCCATCGCGAGCCGTCGATCAGGCTGCATCCGGCCGCCTCGCGCGGGGGCGGATGAACGCGCCTCTGATCGAGGTAGAGCATCTCACGATGCGCTTCGGCGGCCTCGTGGCGGTCGACGATATCTCCTTCACCGGCCAGCCGCGCCAGATCACGGCGATCATCGGACCCAACGGCGCCGGCAAGACGACGGTGTTCAACTGCATCACCGGCTTTTACAAGCCAACCGTCGGCCGGCTGACGCTGCACGGCGACCGCGACTACCTGCTCGAGCGCATGCTCGGCCACGAGATCGGCCAGCGCGCCCGCGTCGCCCGGACGTTCCAGAACATCCGC
>CAYRBQ010000195.1:0-2699 GCA_964422305.1 uncultured Reyranella sp.
TTGAGCGAGGTCATCGGCTCCTGGAAGATGATGGCGATCTCGCGGGCACGGATCCTGTTCATCTCGTCCTGCTCGAGCGGGATCAGGTCCCTGCCCTGCCACAGGATCTTGCCTTCCTCGAAGCGGCCGGGCGGCATGTCGATCAGCTTCAGCACCGAGCGCGCCGTCACGGTCTTGCCGCAGCCCGACTCGCCCACCACGCCCAGCGTCTCGCCGCGATCGATGTGCAGGTCGACGCCGTCGACGGCACGCACCATGCCGTCGTCGGTCTTGAACCAGGTCTTGAGACCGCGGATATCCAACAGGGGTTCGGCCACGCTACACCAGGTCTAGAGGACTCGCCGCGGATCGAGCGCGTCGCGCAGACCGTCGCCGATGAAGTTGATGGCCAGCACCGTGATGAAGATCAGCGCGCCGGGGAACAGCGCCCAATGCGGCGCGATGTCGAGATAGTCCTTGGCGTCGCGCAGCACGCTGCCCCAGGTCGGCACGTCGGACGGAAAGCCGAGACCGAGGAACGACAGCGTCGACTCGGCGATGATGGCGGCGGCGATGTCGATCGTGGCGACCACAATCACCGGGCCGAGCGCGTTGGGCAGGATGTGCTGCAGCACCTGGCGCAGCCGCGAGGCGCCGAGCGCGCGGGCCGCCTCGACGAACTCCTTCTCGCGCAGGGAGAGGAACTGGGCGCGCACCAGCCGCGCCGCCGACATCCAGCGCGTGCCGCCGATCACCGCCACGATCAGGATGAAGGCGCCGCCCTCGACGCCCAACACGCCCTTCACCGAGTCGCGGAACAGGTAGATAACCAGCAGCAGCAGCGGGAGCTGCGGCAGCGAGAGGAACAGGTCGGTGACCCACATGAGGGCGGCATCGACGCGGCCGCTCGACATGCCGGCGATGGCGCCGACCAGCACGCCCACGAAGATCGCCACGATCATGGCGGCGACGCCGACCGCGATCGAGATGCGCCCGCCGTAGATCAGGCGGGCCAGCAGGTCCTGGCCGAGATCGTCGGTGCCCAGCGGGTGGGACCAGGACGGGCCCTGCAGCTTGGCGCCGAAGTCGATCTCGTTGATCGGCACGCGCCAGAGAAACGGGCCGAACAGCACGGCGCTGACGATCAGCGCCAGCGCGATGCCGCTGACCAGCGCCATCTTGTGGCGGCGGAAGCGGCGCCAGGCCTCCTGCCACGGCGAGAAGCGCTGACGCTTCCGCGCCGGTGCGGCGGCCACCGCGGCGACGGGCGCCTCAGCGGAAAGCGATGCGGGGGTCGAGCCAGCCATAAAGGATGTCTGCAATGAGGTTGAAGAGGACGACGAGGCACGCGGACACGAAGGTGACGCCCATGACGACCGGCGTGTCGTTGGCGAGCATCGCCGAGATCAGCAGCGAGCCGATGCCGGGGACGCGGAAGATCTGCTCGGTGACGACGGCGCCGCCGAACACGATCGGCATCTGCAGCGCCACCAGCGTGACCACCGGGATCAGCGCGTTGCGCACGACGTGCTTGGTGATGACCTTGCGCTCGCCGATGCCCTTGGAGCGCGCCGTCGTCACGTAGTCGAGCCGGATGACGTCGAGCACCGAGGAGCCCTGGAACAGGCCGAGCACCGTGACCGGCATGATCGACTGCTTGATGTGCTCCCAGTAGAAGGCCCAGCCGGTCGCGCTGATGTCGGCGCGGTAGACGAAGGGCAACCAATCGAGCTGGATGGAGAAGATCAGGATCAGCACCAGTCCGGTGAAGAAGGTCGGCAGCGAGAAGCCGATGAAGGCGAAGGTGTTGGCGATCTGGTCGAACAGCGAGTAGGGCCGGGTCGCGGCCAGCACGCCGACCGGCAGTGCCACGGCGATGGCCAGGATCTGCGAGGCGCCGATCACCACCAAGGTGACCGGCAGGCGCTGCAGGATCAGCGTGCTCACGTCCATGCGGCTGACGAACGAGAAGCCCCAGTCGCCCTGCAGCATGGCGACCAGCCAGTGCCAGTAGCGCATCCACACCGGATCATCGAGGCCGAACTTGGCGCGCAGGTTGGCGCGCACCTCGGGCGGGATCGCGGGGTTGGTCGCCAGCTCCTCGAACGGGTCGCCCGGCGCCATCGCCAGCAGCGAGAACAGGACGATGCTGATCCCGAGCAGACTCGGGATCATGATGAGAAGCTTCCGGATTACGTACTGCCTGCTCACGCCATGGACCTGCAAAAGAAAAGCCCTTCCCGCCTGTCCGGCGGGAAGGGCATTCTGGACCTACGCGTCCTTGAACCAGTCGCTGAGGTCTGAGGTGTTGTTGTCCCAGCCGCTGATGTTGGCATTGAGCTTGAGGTTCAGCGCCGACACGGTGGGACGCTGCACGACGCCCATCACGGCGAGGTCCTGCACCACCATGTCGTTCATCTTGATGAACATGGCCGTGCGCTTGACCGGATCGAGCTCGTTCTCGGAGGCGCGGAAGACCTTGTCGTACTCCTCGTTGCGCCAGCGCGTGATGTTGCGGCCCTGCCACTTGTTGTCCTTCGTGGCGACCTCCCACGAGGTGAACTGGTTCATGAACACCTGCGGGTCCGGCTGCGACATGGTCGTCGTGTACATCTGCAGGTCGCAGTAGAACTTGGTGTAGGTGTCCGGGTTGGCGACGTCCGACGAGAAGAAGACCGATGCCGTCACCGACTTCAGCTCCATGTCGATGCCGGCCTTCT
>CAYRBQ010000195.1:2709-6985 GCA_964422305.1 uncultured Reyranella sp.
CTTCAGCTTCTTGCCGTCCTTGGCGCGGATGCCATCGGCGCCCTTCTTCCAGCCGGCCTTCTCGAGGATGTCGTTGGCCTTGTCGACGTTGAACTCGATCGGGTTGTCCTTCGAGCGGAAGCGCGCCGGGTTGTTGAGGAAGTCGCGCGTCGCCGGGCCGGTGCGGCCGTAGATGTGCTGCTCGATCGACTTGTTGTCGACGATCAGCGCGATCGCCTTGCGCACCGCGGGGTCGCTCAAGGTCGGATGCTTGGTCTTGATGCTCGAGCGCTCGCCGTCGACCTCGGTCCACGGATCGGTGGTGTTGAACTGGATGTGCTCGATGTTGCCGCCCGGCGTGACCTGCACGCGGCCCTTCCCGCCTTTTTCCAGGCGCGACAGGATCTCGTCCTCGACCTGCATGTTCCAGGCGAAGTCGAACTCGCCCGTCTGCAGCACGGCACGCGCCGCCGAGACAGCGTCGCCACCGCCCTTCATCTCGATCGAATCGAAATGCGGCTTGTTGGCCTGGTGGTAGTTCGGGTTGATGACGCCCGTCACCAGGTCGCCCGGCTTGAAGTCCTTGAACATGTAAGGGCCGGTGCCGACCGGCTTCAGGTTGGTGGGGGCGTCGCGCGACTTGGCGCCGATGTACTCCTCGAACAGATGCTTGGGGATCTGCATGCCGCGCGTGCCGACGAAGGCGTCGGCCCAGAACGGCGTCGGCTTGGCGAACTTCACGACGATCGTATATTGGTCGACCTTCTCGACCATGACGTCCTGGTAGGAGCCGATGGTGACGGCGGCGGTCGCCGGGTCCTTGGCGTACTGCCAGTTGAAGACGCAGTCGTCGGCGGTGAACGGCTTGCCGTCGTGCCAGGTGACACCCTGCTTCAGCTTCCATGTCACCGACTTGCCATCGGCCGCGATGCCGCCGTTCTCTTTGGTCGGGATCACCGCCGCCAGCTTGGGCTGCAGGTTGCCGTCATTGTCCCAGGCCGCGAGCGGCTCGTAGAACAGGCGCGAGCCGTCCTGATCCTTGGTGCCGACGGCGAAGTGCGGGTTGAGCAGAGTCGGGCCCTGCCACCACAGGACCTTGAGCGGACCACCGCCGCCGCGCTTGGTCGGCTTGTAGGTCGACGGGCTCTGCGCCATGGCAACGCCGGAGGCGACCAGAAGCTGCGCCGAAATCGGCGCGGCGATGCCCACAGCCATCATGCGCTGCACGAAGCCGCGTCGCGACAACTTGCCGGCCTTCACCTTCCCGATGAGGCCGCGCAGTTCACGTTCGTTCATCTCACACTCCCAACTCTTGGATGCCCTTCCCCGACCACGCCTCGCTATACTGCAAGATGCGTGCAATCCTTGGATGGTTACAGGCTGTGAAGCCGCCGTCAACGACGTCGCAGCCCTGAGGGGAGAGACAACATGGCTTGGATATATCTGGTTTTGGCGGGAATCTGCGAGATCGGCTGGCCGGTCGGGCTCAAGCTCGGCTGGACCGAGGAGGGCGCCCGCCCCTGGTGGATCGTGTTCGCCGTCGTTGCCATGGCGGCGAGCGGCGCGCTTCTTTTGTGGGCACAGCGCACCATCCCGATGGGCACGGCCTATGCCGTCTGGACCGGCATCGGCGCCGTCGGGGCCTTCACCGTCGGCATCCTGGCTTTCGGCGATTCTGCATCGGTCATGCGTATGGTTTCGATCGGTCTGATCGTAGCCGGCATCGTCGGGCTCAAGTTGGCGTGAGGTAGCAGAGCATGGGCATGCGGATGAAGGGCAAGGTCGCGCTGGTCACCGGCGCGGCGAGTGGCATGGGGGCGGCGACAGCCCGCCTGTTCGCCCGCGAGAACGCCAAGGCCGTCGTGGTCGCCGACGTGCTCGACGCCGAGGGCGAAGGGGTGGTGGCAGATATAAAGGAGGCCGGCGGCACCGCGACCTACGTCCATCTCGACGTCACCCAGGAGGCCGAGTGGCAGGCGGCCGTCGACAGGACGGTCGCCACCCATGGCGGCCTCGACGTGCTGGTCAACAATGCCGGCATCTCGGGATCGGCCGCCGAGGACCTCTACGACACCGCGGTCTGGCACAAGCTGATGGATATCAACTCGACCGGCGTCTTCCTCGGCATGAAGTACGGGATCGCGGCCATGCGAACGGCCGGCCGGCCAGGCTCGGTCATCAACCTCTCCTCCATCTCCGGCATCGTCGGACAGGGCTACATCCATGTCGGCTACAACGCGTCCAAGGGCGCGGTGCGCCTCATGACCAAGGCGGGTGCCGCCCAGCATGGCAAGGAGAACATCCGCGTGAACTCCGTACATCCCGGTCTCATGCCGCCGATGCGCACCTCGGGCCGCACCGCCGATCCGGTTCAGCGCGCCAAGACCCTGAAGGGCGTGCCGCTCGGCCGCGCCGGCGAGGTCGACGAGGTGGCCAACGCGATCCTATTCCTGGCCTCCGACGAGTCCTCCTACGTCACCGGCGCCGAGCTCGTGGTCGACGGCGGCTGGACGGCGGTCTGATGCCGAAGGAGGGCAAAGCCGTCGCGCCGTGGAAGGTGCTCGAGTCCAAGTATCCCTATCGCGACCGCTGGCTCGCGCTCCGTTCCGATACCGTCGAGCTGCCCAACGGCCGTGTGCTCTCGCCCTTCCACGTCATCGAGCAGCCCGACTGGGTGACGGCCATCGCCCTCACCCATGACGGCAACATCGTGCTGGTCGAGGAATATCGCCACGGCGCGCGGCAGACGGTGGTCGAGCTGCCGAGCGGCATTCACGACAAGCAGGAGGAGCCGATCGCGGCGATGCAGCGCGAGCTGCGCGAGGAGACCGGCTTCGCGGCCGATGACTGGCAGCCGCTCGGCAGCTTCTTCGCCAACGCCCCGCGGCTGGACAACACGGTCCACTGCTTCGTGGCGCTCGATGCCCGCAAGGTCGCCGAGCCGCATCTCGACGACGGCGAGGTCATCGTCACGCACGAGGTGCCGCTTGCCCGCTTCCTCGACGAGGTGCGCGACGGGCGGCGCGTGATGCATGGCTTCCAGGGCGGAGCGATGTGGCTGCTGCACGCCTACGCGCGCCGCACGCGCGACCCGAGGCTGGCCGCCCTGCTCGACTGAGCTGGCGCCGCCCTAACGACCTCTGAGATCGCGCAGGCGGCCGGCGACCGCCAGCGCCATGAAGCCGCCGATCAGCGAGATGTGCTCGGTGGCGACGCGGAAGTGGATCGTGCGTTCGGGATCCTGCATCGTCCAGAAGTGATGGGCGAGCACTATGGCGACCACGAGAAAGCCGCTCAGGATGCCGCAGCCCAGCCACAGCCAGCGATCAAGCAGGATCATCAGCGAGCCTACGAGCAGGGTCACGATCAGGAAGACGGCCATCAGCTTCGCCGGCTCGATCCTGAGCGCCGAGAGCTCGGCGACGCTGCCGGGAAAGTCGGCGATCTTGCCGAGGGCGGCACCCCAGAACACGAAGGTCAGCACCAGGCGCGCCACGAACCAGCAGGCGCCACTGTCGAGGATCGCCGCGATCGCGCGCGGCATGTCGTTCCTGCCCATGAACTCTTACTCCAATCGTCGAAAACGGCCGGGACCATAATCGCAAGACGCGCACGATGCGACACTTTGATTGGCCACGACTCTTGAGGCTGTCGGCTGTGGCCGTCTAGAATTGCACATGGATCGCAGACGACCCGACCAGGGCTGGCGCGCGGCGGCTTTCGCCGCAGCGCTGTTTGCGATCACGCTCAACTTCCTGCAGCCACTGGCCCACGCCGTCATGCTGCGCGACGGCGGCCCGCAGGCCGCGGCCGCCCTCTGGGGCGTCTTCTGCCTGCCGTCGACACAGGAAGACGGCACGCCGGCACCGGTCCCTGCGTCGAACAAGATCCATGAATGCTGCCTGGGCCTCGCCCATGCGGCCGTCCTGGCCGATCCCTCGACGGCTTTCGTCGCAGTCGAGCTCGTGGCCACGAGCCTCGTCTTCGCGGCCGACCTCGACATCCTCATGCCCGTCGGCATCCGCGACGGGCCTCATCGACCCCGCGGTCCACCCTCCCACGTCTGACACCTGAAGCCGCGATGCACTCCCGTGCGTCGCGTTCGTTCGTTATTCGTGGGGAGAGTTCATGTTTTCCGTTCGCGCGGCGACGTTCGCCGCATTTGTCGCCCTGTTGCTGGTGCCCGCTCTGGCGCGCGCCCAGGATCCGGCCAGGGATCCAGTCACGCCGCCCGCCGGCACGCCGGCATCCACCACCGTCCTGCCGCCGATCACCGTCAGCGCCGGCCGCGGCTCCA
>CAYRBQ010000196.1:0-6981 GCA_964422305.1 uncultured Reyranella sp.
GCACCGCGTCAGCCTATCAGAGCGACATGGGTCGTCTCGGCGCGCTCACACCGGATTTCGAGCCGCGCGCGACGCAGTATGTCGGCGAGATGGTCGAGATGATCGGCCGCCTGGTCGACAAGGGCCATGCCTATGCGGTCGAGGGCCACGTGCTGTTCAGCGTGCCGAGCATGGCCGACTACGGCCGGCTGTCGCGGCGCACGCGCGACGAGCTGGTCGCCGGCGCGCGGGTCGAGGTGGCGCCCTACAAGAAGGACCCCGCCGACTTCGTGCTGTGGAAGCCGTCGACCGATCAGCAGCCGGGCTGGCCGAGCCCATGGGGCCGCGGCCGGCCGGGCTGGCACATCGAATGCTCGGCAATGAGCGCCAGGCATCTCGGCGAGACGTTCGACATTCATGCCGGCGGCCTCGATCTCATCTTCCCGCACCACGAGAACGAGATCGCGCAGAGCCGCTGCGCTTTCGGCCATGCGCTGATGGCGAAGTACTGGATGCACAACGGCTTCCTCAACATCTCTGGCGAGAAGATGAGCAAGTCGCTCGGCAACTTCTTCACCGTGCACGAGCTGCTCGACCAGTATCCCGGCGAGGTCATCCGGTTCCTGCTGCTGTCGGCGCACTACCGCCAGCCGCTCGACTTCACGCATGAGGGCCTCCTGCAGGCCAAGGCGACGCTCGATCGCTGGTACGGCGCGCTGCGCGGCAAGTCCCTGTCGTCCGTGGCGATCCCGCAGGCGGTCGAGGACGCGCTGTCCGACGACATCAACACGCCGCTCGCCATCAGCGCTCTCCATCAGCTTCGCGATCCGTCGGAGCTGAAGGCGGGGGCGGGGGCGCTGGGCCTGCTGCAGCAGGATGCCGAGGCGTGGTTCCGCTGGACGCCCGCTGCCGCGGCTGACGGTCCGTCGGACGCCGAGATCGAGGCGGCGATCGCCGCTCGTCAGGCGGCGCGAAAGGCGAAGGACTTCAAGGAGTCCGATCGTATCCGCGACGATCTCAAGGCGAGGGGCGTGATCCTCGAGGACGGGCCCAAAGGCACGACCTGGAAGAGGGGCTAAGCCCCCGGCATCGGGCGCTCTACGCCCAGCTCGTGGCACTTGATCTCGACCGACTTAGGCTTCAACGCGCGCAGTCCCTTGAGGAACGCCGCCATGTGCGGCGTCGCGAAGTGGTCCTTCAGCGCCTGCTCGTCCTTCCACCATTCACGCACCCGCATCAGGCCGGGCTCCAGCATGTCGAAGGCGTAGTCGTAGCCCGCGCAACCCGGCTCGCGGCGCGACGCCTCGATCATCGGCTTCGCGACGGCGCGGACCTCGTCGGCCTGCGCGGGATCGAAACGGGCGTCGGCGAGCACGATCAGCATGGCGGTCTCCTTCAGCGCTTCTCGAAGATCACGCTCTGCACGGCACGACCGAAATAGCCCCTGGTGTCGGCGAGCCGCGCCGCGGCGATGCCGACGGAGTCGGGCCCCACCCAGGTCTCGGCATCGAGCAGGATCCAGTCGCCGGCCGGCTCGCGTCCGAGGCTGACGCTCAAGTCGGCGTTGATGAAGGTCCAGTCCTTCATGTCGAACACCGACGAGGTGCCGTTGCAGAAATCGGCGGCGATGACGGCGCGCATCAGCGGCGAGATGGCCGCACCCGCCACGATCGGCCGCGTCGCGCGATACCAGACGGCGGCGGGACCGGGGATGCGGAAGCCGCCCTTGGCGGTGCGCATCTCGATGCCTTTCAGGAACGGCGTCTCGGTCGCGAAGAAGTCGGGCGGGCTGCACAGCTCGGGCATCGGCAGCTCGACGGGCGGGCCGCTGGCGATGGCGGGCATCTCGCGCGCCTCGATGCGCATGCGCAGAGCGCTCGCGTGCACGACCTCGGTACCGTCGGCCAGCAGGCGGATCGACACGAGCTGGATCTTGCGACCCTCGCGCACGATCTCGGTCTCGATGGCGAGCGGCGCCACCGGCACCGGCCGCATCAGGTCGACGGTGAGCCGCACGACGCGCATCGGCACGGGCGAGGGAAGCTGTTCGACCGCCCAGGCGATCAGCGAGGAGGGCGCGGCGCCGTGCTGCAGCTCGGGATTCCACGGCCCGCCGGCGAAGGCGCTCGTTTCGGCGGTGACGCCCTCGACGCGGTAGATCGACTCCATTCTCCGGAACTCCAGGCATTCGATATGTGGCCGTCTTCTTAGGCGGCGGGCCGTCTGCCGTCGATGACGTCGGAGGGTATTGACGGCTGCCTGTATTTAACATAGTTGTTAAATATGGATACACTCTCCCAAACCTTCTCAGCCCTGGCCGACCCGACGCGGAGGGCGATCCTCGCCCGGCTGGCGACCGGGGCCGCCACGGTGGGCGAGCTCGCCGAACCGTTCGACATGTCGCTGCCCGCGGTGTCGCGGCATCTCAAGGTGCTGACCGAGGCGGGCCTGATCGAACGCTCGACTGAAGCGCAATGGCGGCGCTGCACGTTGCGCGGCGAGGGCTTCCGCGCGGCCGCTGGCTGGATCGAGTTCTACCGCAAGTTCTGGGAACAGCGGTTCGACCGACTCGACGCCTTCCTGAAACAGACCGACCCCGAAGCGACGAAAGGAAAGACCCGTGCCCGACGCAAGAATTGACGACCGCACCCTTCACCTCAGCCGCATCTTCGACGCCACGCGCGAGCGCGTGTTCGACGCCTGGGCCAGGCAGGATCACTTCATCCAGTGGATGTGTCCGCCCGGCGTCGACATCACCTTTTGCGAGGTCGACGTCCGGCCGGGCGGCGCCTGGCGCATCGACGGCCGCAATTCGGACGGGCCCTTCTCCATGTCGGGCGTCTATCTCGAGGTGGTGAGGCCGGAGCGCCTCGTCTTCACCTGGGCGCATCATGCCGAAGGCTCGTGCTCGGGGCCGCGCGGACACGAGACGACCGTGCGCATCGAGCTGCGCGCGGTGGGCGGCCACACCGAACTGACCCTCATCCACGGCCCGTTCGCCGACCAGCCCAGCTTCGGCGGCCACCAGAGCGGTTGGGCCGGCTCGTTCGACAAGCTCGAGGCTTTCCTCAGGAGGACCGCATGATCTCGCACACCGACACTCATCCCGTCGTTTCCCACGAGGAATGGAACCGCGCGCGCTTGGCGCTGCTCGCGAAGGAGAAGGAGTTCACGCGGCTGCGCGACGAGCTTGCGCGGGAGCGCCGGGCGCTGCCGTGGGAGAAGGTCGAGAAGGACTATGTGTTCGACGCTCCCGAGGGTCGCGTGACCCTGGCCGATCTGTTCGCAGGCCACGGCCAGCTCCTGGTCTATCACTTCATGCTGGGGCCGGACTGGAAGGAAGGCTGCCAGAGCTGCTCCTTCTGGGCCGACAACTTCAACGGCATCGACATCCATCTCGCGCATCGCGACACCGCGCTGGTTGCGATTTCGCGCGGCCCGCTCTCGAGCATCGAGGCTTACAGGAAGCGCATGGGCTGGACCTTCCGCTGGGTGTCGTCGGCCGGCTGCGACTTCAATTATGACTACGGCGTTTCACGTCGGCCCGACGAGACGGCGATCGACTACAATTTCGGCACCCGCAAGGTGACGGGCGAGGAGATGCCGGGCATCAGCGCGTTCCGCCGCGACGGCGACGGCACGGTCTACCGGACCTATTCGACCTACTCGCGCGGCGTTGACATGGTGAACGGCGCCTACCAACTCATGGATCTGACGTCGAAGGGCCGCGACGAGGATAGGCTGCCCTGGCCGATGGCCTGGGTGAAGCGGCACGACGTGTATTGAAGAGGGAGTCCGCCATGACGCACACGGCGACCTGGAATGGCAAGGTGATCGCGAGCAGCCAGGAGACGCGCGAGGCCGACGGCTACCGCTACTTCCCGCGCGAGGCCGTGAGGATGGACCTGCTCAGGATCTCGCCCAAGACGCCGAAGGACCTCCAGTGTCCGCACGGCGTGCAGTTCTACGACGTCGTCGATGGCGACAGGGCAAGCCCGCGCGCCGCCTGGTCCTACGAAGCGCCGCAGCCGCGCCTGAAGCTGGTCGATCACTGGATCGGCTTCTGGGAGGATGTCGAACTTTCGTAGTCTCTTCCCCTTCGTGGACTCCACGAAGGGGCCCCCTGCGTCGCGTATGACGGGGCCATCCCCCGAAAGGCAGGGCGATCGCATATGGACCTTTCCGTCGTCTCGACCGAAGCCGCGCGCAGCGCGGCGGAGCGGAGAGACCTTGCTTCGATCTGCAAGGTTTGCTGACGTTCGGCATGGCTCGCAAGCCCGTCGTCTATGTCCTCGCCAGTCCCAACGGGCGGGCGCTGTATGTCGGCGTCACGACCGATCTGGGGCGTCGTCTCGAAGAACACCGTAACGGCGCCTCGATCCATACCTCGCAGTACAACATCACCAAGCTGGTTTATATCGAAGCTCATGGGACCGCGCCGGATGCCATCGCCCGAGAGAAGCAGATCAAGAAGTGGCGGCGGGAAAAGAAAATCGCGCTTATCGATTCAGCCAACCCGGAATGGCTCGATCTGTCGTCTGAGATTCATTGATCTCCAGCCGCGTGCCTGTTGAGGCAAGGTCTCTCCGCTCCGCCGCGCTGCGCGCGGCTTCGGTCGAGACGACGGAATGGTCCAAATGCGATCGCCCTGCCCCGCAGACGGGGGAGGAGGCTACAAAAGAAAACGGCCGGCGTAAGCCGGCCGTTCTGCTTTGGAGAGGTGGACGCCTCAGCGTGCCGGCGAGATCGCCGTCACCATCAGCGGGGTCGTCATGCCGATCACGACGTCACCCACCTTGATCTTCTTCAGCATGTCCTGCTTGGCGATCGTGTTCGCCGAGTAGGTGCGCACCGGTCCGCCGTTGCCGGCGATCACCTGCACGGTGTTCTTGGCGAGATCGACGCCGACCACGGTCAGCGTGAAGCGGCCCGCCTCGACGTCGGTCTCGTTCGGCGTCTTGGCCATCTGGTCCTTGCGGGCGAGCTGCGAGCCCGGGCCCTTCTGGCGCAGGTTCAGCATCGTGATGACCTCGGTGTAGGTCACGTTGGCCATCGAACCGTCGTTGATCGCCGCCAGGTTGCCGGCATTGTCCGCCACCGGAAGGATGACGAGCTGGCCGGTCGGCGAGGTGAAGGCGACTGTCTTGCTGTCAGGATCGACCGTCTCGATCTTGACGCGCTGGGTGACCGTGTCGCTGAACGCCACGCCCTCGCGCGGCACGGCGGCCACCTGGGCGGATGCCTGCTCGGGGAGGCTCGTCCCGACCGCCAGAACTGCGGCGACCATGGAGAAACCCGCGGCCAACTTCGTCGAACGGATCGTCATTGCCGTGTACCTCGTGAAACCCTTAACGCGCCGGACAATAGCGATCCGAAGCGCCGACGCAACCACGAAGGCCGCGCCCCGAGCGCGCAATCACGCGGAATTCAGCCGACATGGGCCAGGACGGCCTTGGCGACCGCGTCGGGCTGGTCCAGATAGGCCAGATGCCCGGCTCCTGCGACGATTTCGGCCCGGCTCGAGCCGTTGATCCCCGTCGCGAACCTGCTCGCATAGCTCGGCGGCAGAATGCCGTCGCGCTCGCCCCACAGGACGAGGGTCGGCGCCTCGATCAGACCGAGCCGCTTCTCGAGCCGCGTGTTGCCGAGCGGCCAGAAGGCGCGCGCCGCGGCCTCCGAAGCGCGCGTCATCTCGATCGGCCACTCGACGGAGTTGGCCCCCTCGGGAGCGGCGACCAGTTCGCTCCATCTTGAGGGGTCGGCGCACATGAGACCGGGCAATACGTCCTTGCGCTGCGCCCACGGGTCGGCCGCCGGCTCCCTGTCGTCGAACAAGCCGAACGGCGAGATCAGTACGAGCTTCGCGACCCGGTCGGGGAAGATCGCCGCCATCTCGGCGGCGAACGCGCCGCCCACGGAGGCGCCTACCAGGTCGGCGCCGGCGAGGCCGGCCTTGTCGATGAGCTGGCGCACCGCCAGCACCCAGTCGAGATGGGTGTCGAGTTCGGTATGACCCGTCGCGCCGGGATAGCCCGGCAGCGACGGCGCGATCACCGTGCGCGCCTCGGCGAGGCGGTCGAGAAAGGGCAGCCAGCGCGGCAGCCCGCCGAAGCCGGCGAGGAAGCCGAGCTTCGGTCCTTTGCCCTTGGTCCAGACGCGGCAGGGATGGCCGTTCACGTCGACCGTGGTCGTCAAAGGTTCGGTCACAGTTCTACTCCGCGGCGACGGTCTGCGGACGGAAGGCGGGGATCGCCGCGCGTTGTCCCTTGGCCATCGGCTTGGGCCACCACTTATGCTCCCAGTCTTTGAACAGGTCCTTCACCTTGGGCATCACCTTCTCGGCGAACAGCCGCGAGTTGTACTTGGTCGTGTCCTTGCCCATGTTGCCGTACTGCAGGAGCAGCATGAGGTTGCCGACGTTGAGGCTGGTGCCGACATGGCGGATCTGCTCCACCACCTCGTCGGGCGAGCCGATGAGCACATAACCGCCGTCGACGATGTCCTTCATGTTGGTCGCCTTCAGCGCCGCCTTGGTCGCCGGGTTCGCGACGTCCGCGGCCTTGCTGACCATGCTCTGGATGCCGGCGCGCTGCGTTGCCTCGGTCGTGTAGCCGGGCGGCGTGGCGAAGCGCGGGTCGATGTGCAGGCAGCGGCCGTAGAAGTATTCGGCGGGCTCGCTGTAGAGGTCGAGCGCCTGCTGGCGGCTCTCGGCGACGCCGACGAACTGCAGGAAGCCGGCGCGATAGGGGTTCCGATCCTTGCCGAGCTTCTCCATCTCCTTCCAGAATCCCTGCATGGTGTGCAGGCCGGCCTTGTAGCCGTAGTAGGACAGGTAGCAGTAGACGTAGTCCATCTCCGCGCACCACCGCCACGTCTCGACCGAGCCGCCGCCCGGGATCCAGATCGGCGGATGCGGGTCGTTCTGGATCGGGCGCGGCCAGATGTTGACGTAGCGCTGCTGGTTGTAGCGGCCGTTGAAGGCGAAGGTGTCCTTCTCCGTCC
>CAYRBQ010000197.1:0-6981 GCA_964422305.1 uncultured Reyranella sp.
CGACGGCGTCGGCATGTCGCCCGAGGAGCTCAGGCTCGCGGTCGAGCGCCACTGCACCTCCAAGCTGCCCGACGACGACCTGTCCGACATCAGGACGCTCGGCTTCCGCGGCGAGGCGCTGCCCTCGATCGCCTCGGTCAGCCGCTTCACCATCACCTCGCGGCCCGCCCGCGCCGACACGGCCTGGGCGCTGGAGATCGACGGTGGCACCAAGTCCGAGCCGAAGCCGGCCGCGCATCCCGCCGGCACGCGCGTCGAGGTCCGCGATCTCTTCTTCGCGACGCCCGCGCGGCTGAAGTTCCTGAAGGAGCCGCGTACCGAGTCGAGCCACGTCGCCGATGCCATGCGCCGCCTCGCCATGGCGCATCCCGAGGTCGCCTTCCGGCTGGAGAGCGAGGAGCGCGCGCTGATCGACTTGCCGGCCGCCAACCCGTCGCTGCTCGGGAAGGCCGACGCGGCGCGGCTGGAGCGGCTGGCCGCCATCATGGGCCGGGAGTTCGGCGACAATGCCGTGGCGATCGACGCCAACCGCGAGGGCTTCCGGCTGACCGGCTTCGCCGGCCTGCCGACGCTCAACCGTCCGACCGGCCAGCACCAGTATCTCTTCGTCAACGGCCGGCCGGTGCGCGACAAGCTGCTGGCCGGCGCCGTGCGCGGCGCCTACCAGGATTTCCTGGCGCGCGACCGCCATCCCATGGTGGCGCTGTTCCTCGAGGCGCCGACCGAGCTGGTCGACGTCAACGTCCATCCCGCCAAGACCGAGGTCCGCTTCCGCGACGCCGGCATCGTGCGCGGCCTGATCGTCGGCGCTTTGCGCACGGCGCTCGCCGCCGCCGGCCATCGGGCCAGCACGACAGTGGCGGATGCAGCGCTGGGCGCCTTCCGCCCGCACACCGGTTACTCGACGGCCCTGCCGATGGGTGGTGGCGGCACCGGTTTCGCCGTGCCGCGCGGTCTCGCCGAAGCGGCGGTGCAGTTCATGGCGCCTTTCGATGCTCCTTCGGCGCGAGTCGAGGTGCCTACAGGCGAGATCGCCGAGGGCAACTTTCCGCTCGGTGTCGCCCGTGCGCAGCTCCACGAGACCTACATCGTGGCCCAGACCGACCATGGTGTGGTGATCGTCGACCAGCATGCCGCGCACGAGCGGCTGGTGCACGAGCGTCTCAAGAACCAGCTCGAGGCCGAGGGCGTGAAGCGCCAGGCGCTGCTGCTGCCCGAGGTCGTCGAGGTGGGCGAGGACGGCGCCCGGCGGCTCGCGGCGCGCCAGGCCGAGCTCGGCGAGATGGGCCTTGTGCTGGAGCCGTTCGGGCTGGGTGCCGTCGTGGTGCGCGAGACGCCGGCGGTGCTGGGCGAGGTCGACATCCAGGGCCTGGTGCGCGATCTCGCCGACGAGCTCGCCGAGATGGGCGATCACCTGTCGCTCAAGGAGAAGGTCGAGGAAGTGTGCGGCACGCTCGCCTGCCACACCTCGGTGCGGGCCGGGCGCCGGCTCACCGTCGAGGAGATGAACGCCCTGTTACGGCAGATGGAGGCGACACCGCACTCCGGGCAGTGCAATCATGGCCGCCCGACCTACGTCGAACTCAAGCTGGCCGACATCGAGCGGCTGTTCGGAAGACGATGAAGAAGCTGCTTGTCCTGTTGCTTGTCGCCGCCGCGTCCGGTCCGGCCGTCGCCCAGACCCGCGCGCCCGCGCCGGCTCCATCTGGCACGCCGACACCGGCGCCGGCCTCGCCGCTCGATGGCCAGTGGCGCGGCACCAGCGACGGCGGCTCGTGCAACGCCCCGCTCGACTACCAGCTCACCATCGAGTCGGGCATCGTCGACGGCTCGGCCTACGACACGACCGCGCGCGGTCCGGTGCCCAATCCCAACAAGTCGGCGCCGCCACCGCCCGGCCCCGGCCTGTGGCAGGTCCACGGCCTGGCGAAGGGCAATTCCTTCAACCTGTTGAGCGTCGCCTCGGTGAAGGGCACGCAGCACCAGCGCATGCAGCTCACCGCGCGCAGCGAGGGCGGCTCGCTGATCGTCACCGAAAGAACCGGCTGCAAGCGCACCGCGCGCCTCGCACGCGGCTGACGTCTAGTCGCAGACGATCCGCTCCTCGCTGCCGGCGAGCAGGCGGAAGAAGGCGTCCTGCGGCTTCTCCAGCACGAACATGGCGCGAGCGTCGAGGCCGAGGTTGAGGCCGCGCACGACGGCACCGCTGACGCCGTGGCTCACCACGACGGTCCTCAGGCCGGATGCCGCGATATCAGTCAGCACGGCGAGCGAGCGCTGGCGCAACGAATGATGCGTCTCGCCGCCCGGCGGGCAGTAGCCGTGCGGGTCGGCGCGCCAGTCGGCCAGCGCCGTGGGGTACGCGACCTCGATCTCGGACCACGAGAAGCCTTCCCACTCGCCGTAGGCCAACTCGGCGAGGCGGATGTCGTCGCGCCAGTCCGTCGGGGCGAGGCCCAGCTCGCGGCCCACGATTTCCGATGTCTCGCGTGCGCGGCCGAGCGGGCTGCGGAGAAACACCGTCGGGCCGGGCTCGCGGGCCAGCTCGGCCCGGAGCGTGCGGCCCATTGCCAATGCCTGGGCGCGGCCGCGCTCGGTGAGGTCGGAATTCCTGGTGCCCTGCATGCGCCGCTCGGTGTTCCAGGCGGTCTCGCCGTGGCGCAGCATGTAGAGCGGGGCCGTGAGCTTCATGGAGTACGCTTCAGGATCACGATCTTGGCCGCACCGTAGCGCCGCTCGTCGATCGCCGCGAATCCCGCAGGAGGCGCGATGTCCTCGTTGTGCGCCAGCTCGATCGTGACGATGGCATCGGCCGCCAGCCAGCCGGCCTCGGCGAGTGCCGAGATCGCCGCGGCGCCCTGGCCCGACCGGTAGGGCGGGTCGAGGAAAACGAGGTCGCAGGGCTCGCGTCCCGGTGGAGGCCGCGTGACGTCGGCGCGCACGACCTTGGCGGCGGCAGTCTCGCCGAGTTTGCGCAGATTCTCGCCGATCGCCTTGATGGCGGCGGCATCGTTGTCGAGGAAGGTCGTGTGCGCGGCGCCGCGCGACAGCGCCTCGAGACCGAGCGCGCCCGAACCCGCATAGCCGTCGAGAATGCGGGCGTCGATCAGCGGCGAGGTCCCGTCCTCGCGCCACTTCGCGTGCATCAGCACATTGAACAGCGCCTCGCGGGCGCGGCTCGCAGTCGGCCGTGTCGACGATCCTTCGGGGGTGACGAGCGCGCGGCCGCGATGCTTGCCGCCGATGATCTTGATCATCGAGCAGGACGCCGCGGTCTGGCGTTCGGCTTGGATTGCGGCTTGGCCCAGCCCTGCTTGCGCGGCGGACGCTTCACGCCCAGCAGGTTGTCGAGCGCCTGCGGCGGGATCTCGTCGACATGGCCGCGCTCCAGCTCGCCGAGATGGAACGGCCCGAAGGCGACACGGATCAGGCGCACCACCGGCAGGTCGAGGAAGGCCAGCACACGGCGGACCTCGCGGTTCTTGCCCTCGGTGAGCTGGATGTCGAGCCAGGCATTGGAGCGCTGCTGGCGGTCGAGGCCGGCCTTGATTGAGCCGTAGCGCACGCCCTCGATGGTGATGCCGTTCGCCAGGTCGGCGAGCCGCTGCTCGTCGACATTGCCGTGCACGCGGGCGCGATAGCGTCGCGTCCAGCCGTTGGCCGGCAGCTCGAGCTTGCGCGCGAGCCCGCCATCGTTGGTGAGCAGCAGCAGGCCTTCCGACATGTAGTCGAGGCGCCCCACCGTGATGACCCTCGGCATGCCGGCGGGGAGCGAGTCGAAGATCGTGCGGCGGCCTTCGGGATCGCGCGCCGTCACCATCTCGCTGGGCGGCTTGTGGTAGCGCCACATGCGCGGCCGGTCGGCCTGCGGCAGCGGCTTGCCGTCGACCTCGATGAAGCTCCTTTCGGTGACGACACAGGCCGGCGTGTCGAGCACCTTGCCATCGACCTTGACGCGGCCGGCCTCGATCCAGCGCTCGGCGTCGCGGCGCGAGCACAGGCCCGCCCGCGCCAGGCGCTTGGCGATCCGCTCACCCTCTTTGACGGGTTCGGTCACTTCGACGCTGCCGCTCCCAGGAAGGCGCGGAAGAGTTTCGCGTCGCCCTCGGAGATCAGGAACTCGGGATGCCATTGCACGCCGATGCAGAAGCGGTAGGCCGGCGCCTCGATGCCCTCGATGACGCCGTCCGGCGCGGTCGCGTTCACGATCACGCCCGCCGGCGAATCCGCCGCGGCCTGGTGGTGCGCGCTGTTCACCTGCAGCTCCTCGGCGCCGACGATGCCGTGGAGCTGCGTGCCCCTGGCCACCTTCACGACATGGCCGGGCTCGTTCCTCGGATTGGGCTGCTCATGGGCCAGCGGAGCGGAGATCGTGTCGGGGATGTGCTGGATCAGCTTGCCGCCCAGCACGACGTGCAGGAGCTGCTGGCCACCGCAGATGCCGAGGACGGGCTTGTTCCGGGCGAGTGCGCCCTTGGTGACGCCGAACTCGAAGGCGGTGCGGCGGTCCTTGGTGATCACCGTCGCGTGCCGCTCGCCGCCGCCATAGTAGGAGGGGTCGACGTCGAAGGCGCCGCCGGTCACCACCAGCGCGTCGATGCGCTCCAGGTAGTCGGCGACCCGGTCGGGCTCGTGCGGCAGCGCCACGGGCAGGCCGCCCGCCGCGTCGATCGCGTCGAGGTAGTTTTGGCGCAGCGCATACCAGGGAAACTTGGAGTATCCGCCCGGCTTTTCAGCATCCAGGGTGACTCCGATGAGGGGACGGGGCATGCGCCCCAAGATACGCGCAAGGACGGCCCCGCGCTATAGTAGGGCCGCCATGCCTGACTCGCAGAAGCCCACCTACATGGATCGTGCGCTGGTCGAGGCGCGTGCCGCCGGCGCGCGCGGCGAGGTGCCGATCGGCTGCGTGATCGTCGGCCCGGACGGCGCCGTGCTGGCCGAGGCCGGCAACCGCACCGAGGAGGCGAAGGATCCGACCGCCCATGCCGAGCTGCTGGCGATCCGCGCGGCGGCGGCGAAACTCGGCGCGCCGCGGCTGGTCGACTGCGATCTCTACGTGACGCTCGAACCCTGCCCGATGTGCGCCCAGGCGATCTCCTTCGCCCGGCTGCGCCGGGTCTACTGGGGCGCCGGCGACCCCAAGGGCGGCGGCGTCGAGCACGGCCCGCGCATTTTCGACCAGCCGACCTGCCACCACAGGCCGGAGCTCTATCCCGGGCTCGGCGAGCGCGAGGCGGCCGAACTACTGCGGGCGTTCTTCCGCGAGCGCCGCTAGCTCGCGCAGTTTCTGCAGCGGCCGCTCGGCCGAGCAGATCTTGATGTTCACGCCCTTGGGACAGGAGGCCGTGCCGCCGATCTTGCAGTTGGCCTGGGTGCACTTTTTGCGGTTGGTGGCGTCGTCGTTGCCGGTGTAGCGGCAGTATTGGCCGCAGCCGCTGCCTTGCGTGCAGATGTAGCAGCCATCCGCCGCGGCGGGCAGCGTACCGGCAAGCAACAGCGCCAGCGCGAGCATCGTGTGTTTCATTCGGCGTTCTCCCATTCGCGGCGGACTGCCACGTCGCCTTCCTTGGTCAGTGCGCGGCGGCGTTGGAACTCCTCAGGCGACAGACGCGACAATGCCCACACCGCGGCGCCGCGGACCAGCGGCGAGGCATCCTTCAGGAGCTTCTCGACCGCCGGCAGCGACGTCCCGGGCGCGCCGCTGTTGCCCAGCGCATAGGCGACGTTGCGCACGAAGCGATCGCGGCCGATGCGCTTGACCGCGGTGCCCGAGAAGCGCGTGCGGAAGGTCGCCTCGTCGAGGGTCGCGAGGTCGGCCAGCAGCGGCGCGTCCAGCACGGCGCGCGGCGCGAACGCGGCCTCGCGCGCGCCTTGCGCGAACTTGTTCCACGGGCAGGCTGCGAGGCAGTCGTCGCAGCCGTAGATGCGGTTGCCCAGCGCGATCCTGAATTCGCGGTCGATCGGGCCCTCGTGCTCGATCGTGAGGTAGGAGATGCAGCGCCGCGCGTCGAGCTTGTAGGGCGCGGGGAAGGCGTTGGTCGGGCAGGCATCGAGACAGGCGCGGCACTGGCCGCAATGGTCGATCTCGGGATCGTCGGCCGGCAGCTCGGCCGACAGCAGCAGCTCGCCGAGGAACAGCCAGGAGCCGAACTGCCGCGACACCAGGTTGGTGTGCTTGCCCTGCCAGCCGTGGCCCGCGTGCTGGGCGGCGAGCTTTTCCATCAGCGGCGCGGTGTCGACGAAGACCTTGAGGTCGTGGCGGTAGGTGTCCCAGATGAAGCGGCCGAGCGCCTTCAGGCGGGTCTTCATGACGTCGTGATAGTCGCGGCCCTGCGCGTAGACCGACACGGCGGCGCGCTGGCGCTCGCCCAGCACGCCGCGCGGATCGCTGGTCGGGCCGTAGTTCAGGGCCACCGAGACGATGGTGCCGGCGTCGCGCCACAGGGTACGCGGATCGACGCGCTCCTCGGCGCGGTCGCCCAGCCAGCCCATGTCGCCCTGGAAGCCCTGGCCCACGAACTCCGCCAGACGCTCCAGCCGCTGCTGCCGGGAGGCGGGATCGAGCCTGGCCGGCGCGAAGCCCACGGCGTCGAAGCCGAGCTTCAGCGCCTGGTCGCGGATGGCGTCGCGCAGCTCGCGCGCGCTCGCGGGCTTGGGCGGCCGCGTCGGTGTCGGCGGCAGCCGGGCCATCTATCCCCGTCCGCGATAGGGCGCGACGCCGGTATCGGGCAGCCACAGGCCCTTGGGCGGCGCGGCGGTCTGCCAGAACACGTCGATCGGCATGCCGCCGCGTGGATACCAGTAGCCCGCGATCCTGAGCCAGCGCGGCGCCAGTTCCTTCACCAGCCGCTTGCCGATGCCCACCGTGCAATCCTCGTGGAAGGCGGCCTCGTTGCGGAAGCTGTTGAGGTAGAGCTTCAGCGACTTGCTCTCGACCAGCCTGGCGCGCGGCACGTAGTCGATCACGAGATGGGCGAA
>CAYRBQ010000198.1:0-6966 GCA_964422305.1 uncultured Reyranella sp.
ATCACATAGTGGCGGAACGGCGTGAGCGGCGCGATGAAGGCGAGGTTGAGCGAGGGCTTGCGCGCGGCGGCCGCGTCCATGAACTCGGGGAAGGTCTCCCAGTCCCAGGTGATCCCCTTGTTCAGAACGTCGAACGGGATGCCCTCGACGTTCACGAGATCCTTCATGGCGATCTCGCGGGTTTCCGGCTTGCAGGGTGCAATGCCGACCCCGCAATTGCCCATCACCACCGAGGTGACGCCATGCCAGGAGGAGGGTGTCACCGCGCCGTCCCAGCAGATCTGCGCATCGTAGTGGGTATGTGGATCGACGAATCCCGGCGCCACGACGAGCCCGTGCGCGTCGATGGTGCGCCTGGCCCCTTCCGTCACCTTGCCGATCTCCGCGATCTTGCCGTTCGAGATCGCGACATCCGCCTGGTAGCGAGTCCGGCCCGTGCCGTCGACCACGGTGCCGTTCTTGATCACGACGTCATGGCTCATTGCTTCCTCCCGGAAATTTGGAGGTACGCTAGCAGCCTTTGCCGGCGCGAGGCACCCCTCAGCGTTTGAGGCTGAACGTGGCGCCCTGTCCGAACGTGAAGCTCACCGTGTTGCCCTGCACCGTGCCGCTGTGGCGCGAGCTGCTGCGCTGGCACGACTGGTTGTAGCCGTCGAACACGACGGTGAAGGCGCCGCCGCCCTGGATGGTGACGGTGAAGGTCACGTCGCCACCGCATCGCGGTGCACGCCAGGTTCCCGAACCGGTTCCGTTCTGCAGGGTCGCCGAAATCGGCTGCAGGCCGCCGGTGGCAAAGATCACGGTGCCCGACCAGCGGCCGTCGTATTGCGCCGTGCCCGCCGGTGCGGACGAGGAAGGTGCTGCCGCTGCCGGTGCGGCGGGCGGTGCGACGGCCGCCGCTGGAATGGTCGTGGCGGGCGGTGGCGTCGCGCCCAGCGCAAGCGTGGTCGTGAGATTGGCGACCGTGGGCGCGCTCAGCGTGAGCTGCAGCTTGCCGTTGCCGATCTGGCCGCGAAAGGCGAGCGGGAGACGGCCGCAGTTGGCGTCGAAGCCGCTGCCCGATCCGCTGACCGTGCCGCCGGCGGCGATGCTGAGCGTGAAGGTGCCGGTCCCGCAGGCTTGGTTGACGAAGCTGCCCGTGGCCGCCGTTCCGCTGACGCGAACGGTGACCGGCCGCACGCCGAACGGCGTGTTGAAGGCGCCGCCGTAGGTGCCGTCGAACTGGGCCGCGGCCTTGGCCTCCTCTTCCTTCTTCTTCTGCTCGTCGTCGTACCGCTGCAGCGCCGGCGCCGCTTCGCGCAGCAGGGCCTGATGCTGGCTGCCGTCGAGGAAGCCCGTCGCTGGCTGATTGCGCGCCTTCTGCCAGGCCGCGATCATCTCGCGGCTGCGCGGTCCCAGCGCGCCGTCGGTGCCGCGCGTGTCGAAGCCCAGCGAGCTCAGCGCCACCTGGACGCGCTGGCGATCCGGCGCGGCCAGCCGCAGGCCGGCCTCGGCGGCTTCGGCGGCTTTCCTTGCCGCATCGGCCTCGGCCTCCGCCTTGGCCTTGGCTTCCGCTTCGGCAATCTGCTTGACCGTCGCCTCGGCCTTCTCCCTGGCTTCGGCCGCCGCCTTCGCCTTCGCCTCCTCGTCGGCCTTCTGGCGTTCGGCCTGCGCCCTTGCCAGCGCCGCGTCGGCCAGCCGCTTGGCCTCCGCCTCGGCGGCGGCCTTGCGGCGGGCGTCGTCCTCGGCCTGGCGCAAGGCGGCCATTTCCGCCTCGGCCTTGCGCTGCGCCGCTTCGGCTTCGGCGCGACGCGCTTCGTTCTGTGCCTCCTGGCGGCGCGCCTCGATCTCGGCCTTGAGCCTGGCGAGCTCCTCTTCCGCCTTCTGGCGGGCGGCTTCGGCCTTCGCCAGATCGGCGTCGGCGGCGAGCTTGGCGGCGGAATCGGCCTCCGCCTTGCGCTGGGCTTCCTCCTCGAGCCGCTTCTTCTCGGCGGCCGCGGCGTCGGCGGCGCGGCGCTCGGCCAGCACGCGCTCCAGGTCCTCGACCTTGAGATCCTGCAGGACGACCGCTTGCGGTGCGGCTGTCACCGGTGCCGGCTTCGACGGCGCCAGCGCGAGATAGCCTCCGCCTCCGGCGAGCAGGGCGATCGCTGCTGCGAGGCCGGCATAGAGCGGCACCTTGCTCTTGTCCCGTGCGGGCGCGGGCGAGGCGGCTGCCGCTTCGGACGGCGGCGAGGGCTGCCCGGTCGGCTGCACCGTCGGCTGCACGGTCGGGCTGCGGCTCACGACCGTTGCCGCCGGGTCGATGGTCCGCGGGACCACCTGCGTGGCATCCCCTGCGGCGGGCGATGCCATCGACAGCACCAGGCGCCAGCCGGCGATCGACTGCGGACGATCGGACGCACGCACCGCAAGTCCTGCGTCGATCCCGGCGATCAATCCCGGGGCGATGCCGGCCGGCGCGAGCTTCGCGAGCGGCTCGTACTCGTCGTCCAGCATCCGGTCGAAGGCGTTGGGCGGCGCCTTGCCGGTGATCGCGTGATAGAGCGTCGCCGAGAGCCCGTAGATGTCGGTCCAAGGTCCCTGTTTGGCCGACGTCATCTGCTCGGCCGCCGCATAGCCCGGCGTGAAGATCGCCGTCATGGCCGTGGTGCGTCCCGCCATGGCGGCGCGCGACGCGCCGAAATCGATCAGGGTCGGGTTGCCCCGGCCGTCGAGCAGGATGTTGGCCGGCTTGATGTCACGGTGCAGGAATCCCGCGGCATGTACCTGCTCCAGCCCGTCGAGCAGCGTCCACAGGATCCGCTCCACGGCGGCACCGTCGAGCGGACCGCCGCTCCTGAGGCGCGCCTCGAGCGTGTCGCCGCGCAGCATCTCCATGACGATGTACGCGGTGCCGTTGATCTCCAAGAAGTCGAAGACGCGGACGATGCCCGGCGCATGGTGCAGGCTGGCCAGGGTCTGGCCCTCCGCGACGAACCGGTCGCGACCCCAGGTGAAATCGTCGGCCACCTTGGTCGAGCGCGGCATGACCGTCGTGCCGTCGGCGCGATAGGCCAGCGAGGTCGGGAGATACTCCTTGATGGCGACTTCGCGGTTGAGCTGGCTGTCGCGCGCACGATAGGTGATGCCGAAGCCGCCCTGCCCGAGCACGGCCAGCACTTCGTGCCGCCCGATCCTGGCGCCCGGCTTCAAGGCGACGATATCGACGTCCGACGCGGCTTCTGCCGTCCCGGACTTCACCTCGGTCATGTTCCGCTGGCCCCCGCAGATGAGTCTAAGCCCGCGACCCGGCGGGGAAAAGCCCGGCGTCGCGCAATTCGTCGCGCTTTCACAGGCGTTCGTGGTAGGTCCTGCCGGCAAGCGAGGGTGCAGGATGATTTCACGCAGGAACTTGTTGGGCGGAGTGGCCGGTATGGCCGTCCCGGGGCTTTCCGGATGCGGCGGCACGCCGCCCAAGGGAGCCACCTTCGACAAGGCCGCCGCCCATCCGCCGTCCGGTCCGTCCGCCTTCGGGCTCGATGCGGTCATCGACATCAGCCACAACGTCACCGTCACCGACTTCGCCGCGGTCCGGCGAAGCAAGATCCTCGCGGTCATCCATAAGGTGACCGAAGGCGGCGACTGGTTCGATCCGTCCTACGGGGCTCGTCGCCGCCAGGCAGAAGCCGCGGGCCTTCTCTGGGGCGGCTATCATTTCGGCACGCGCCAATATTCCGGCGAGCAGCAGGCGGCTTCCTTCCTGTCGGCGTGCCAGCCCGGTCCGGCCACCGTCATGGCCCTCGACCTCGAGCCCAACGACCGCAATCCGCGCAACACCATGACGCTCGCCCAGGCCGAGGCCTTCGTGCTCGCGGTGCAGCGTGCGACCGGCCGCCTGCCGATGCTCTACGGCCATCCGGCCTGGCTCGACGGCGAGCGCTACGGCCGCCGCCGGCTCAATCTCGATCGCCCGGTGACGCCGGGCTCGACGCTCACGCGCTGCGAGCTGTGGCTGGCCGACTATCGCGAGGAGCCGCGCATCCCGGTCGCCTGGGCGCAGAAGGGCTGGCGGCTCTGGCAGTACGTGGCCGACGAGACCGAGCAGAACTTCGCCTTCGGCAGCGAGCCTCGGGCCGTTGCCGGCGTCGGCCATTGCGACCGCAACGTCTTCAAGGGCGACGAGGCCACGCTGCGGCGCTGGTGGCGCAACGGCGGCCGCCTGGCCTGACCGGTCACAGGGCGAGCGGCTCGAACGTCGGATTCTTGAGCCCGAGCTGGCGATAGGCCTGTTCGAGAGTGCGCACGACCGACGTGTCGTCCTCGTGCGTCGGCGACTGGTGCGTGCCGTGCAACGTCAGCAGGCCGAGGACTTTCGGGTCCGACGCCACCAGCACCCGTCGCCTGCCGCGGATCGCCCGCCGGTTGTGACCGAGCTCCAGCCAGTCGCGGAGATCGATCGTGAAATTCGCAATGCCGGTGAAATCGAGAATCGCGATCACATGCCCGTACCGCTCGACGACGGCGCGCGCGGTGCGATTGAGCGCCAGCGTCGACTCGGTCGTGAAATCCCCCTTGAACTGCACCAGCAGCACTTTCTGCGTCGGCTCGAAGTGGGCCTCGAAAGGCCGTGGCATCGTCTGGTCCATGTCCAAACATTGCCACGGGCGTTATGGTTGGAAGATCACATCGGCGGGAGGACGAGTTGGATCTGAGGGGCAAGGTCGCCGTGGTCACCGGCGGCAACGGCGGTCTGGGCCAGCGCATCTGTCATGCTTTGGCGACCCACGGTTGTCACATCGCCGTCGTCTATGCGCAGAGCAGGGCGCAGGCCGAGGGCGTGGTGCGGGATCTCGAACGTCACCAGGTCAGTGCCGCGGCTTTCGCCTGCGACGTCACGAAGCGCGAGCAGGTCCGGCAACTCGTCGACGATGTCGTGGCGCGCTTCGGCCGCCTCGACATCCTGGTCAACGACGCCGCCTACAACAAGGCAATCCCCTTCGCCGATCTCGACGCCATGACGGACGAGGAGTGGGCGAAGATCCTCGACATCAATCTCACCGGGCCGATGCTGCTCACCAAGGCGGTGGCGCCGGTGATGAAGGCGCAGAAGTCGGGGCGCATCGTCAACATCGCCTCGGTGGCGGGCCTCGGCCCGACCGGTTCGTCGATCGCCTACGCCGTCTCCAAGGCCGGACTCATCCATCTCACCAGGTGCATGGCGGTGGCGCTGGCGCCGCACGTGCTGGTGAACTGCGTGGCGCCGGGCCTGCTGGAAGGCACGCGCGCCACGGCGAACCTCAGGCCCGAAGCGGTCGAGCACAACAGGAAGGCCGCATTGCTCGGCAAGGCCGCCGACAAGGACGATGTCGCGGACCAGGTGGTGACCATGTGCCGGACCGAGACCACCACCGGCCAGACGCTGGTCATTGACGCCGGCCGCACCTTCCACTGAGGGGTGTCACCGGCCGCGCATCCGCCGGCTGCAGAGGTCGCTGGCGGCGGAGGAGTCGAGCACGACCACCTCGCCCGCCGGTTCGCCGGCCGGAGAATAATTGCAGGCACCCATGACCATGCGGTGCGCGCCGCGCGTGGTGCGGACGGTGAAGCAGGCGGTGAATTGGCTCTTGTCGTGCTGGCGGGTGCCGTCCAGCAGTTGCGCTTCCGCGCCGGCGCCGAGCTTGTCGACGATCTTCTTCTCGCAGGCCAGGTCGGCCTTGCGCTCGACGGGCATCGGCTGCGCGGCCGCTTCGCCGGCCATCGCCAGCGCGAGGGCCGCCCACCCGAGCCGGCCGATCGAACATCCCATGGTTCCCCCCTCTTTGTTTCTTGTGGCACCATGGAGGGCCCTCGGCCGGCCGATGTCAAAGCGCTTCAGGTCCCTTCCATCGCGCCGGCGATCGCGCGCTGCAGGGCCGATTGCAGGAAGGGCTTGGCGAGTCGGGGGACCTCGGCGGCCACGCCGGGCGGCAGTTCGGCATAGCCGGTCGCCAGCAGGATCGGCTGCCGGGGGGTCCGTTCCTTCACCAGTTCGATCAGCTCGGCCCCCGTCATGTTGGGCATCGCATGGTCGACGACCAGCAGGTCGAACCGCTCGCCCTCCATCGCCCGCAGCGCCTCCTTGCCGGAATAGGCGACGGTCACCCGGTGGCCGAGATCCTCGAGCATGGCCGCGGTGTTGGCCGCCACCAGCGCATCGTCGTCGACGGCCAGGACCGACAGCGACCGGATCCCGCGCGGCGTCGAGGCCTCCTCGCCGGCGGCGGGCCGCGAGGCCGACGTCGCCACCGGCAGCCAGAGCGACGCCGTCGTTCCGCGGTCGAGCACGCTCTCCAGGATCAGCCGTCCGCCCGACTGCTCGGCCAGCCCATGCACCATCGACAGGCCGAGGCCGGTGCCCTTGCCGACGCCCTTGGTGGTGAAGAACGGTTCGCGCGCCCGCGCGAGCGTGGCGGCATCCATGCCGTGCCCGTGGTCGCTCACCGAGAGCCTGACGTAGCGGCCGGGCGACAGGCCGGTGCCGGCGTCGTCGCTCTCGCGCAGCAGCCGCTCCTCGGCGGCGATCGTGATCGGCCCGCCGCGCGGCATGGCATCGCGTGCATTCACCGCGAGGTTGAGTAGCGCCATCTCGAGCTGGTTGGCGTCGATCAGCACCGGCGGCATCGACGAGGGGAAGTCGGTGGTGAGTGCGAACGAAGGACCGAGCGAGCGGTCTAACAGGTCGGTCATGTTCTCGACCAGCCGCGGCACCTCCACGAGTTCGGGCTCGAGCTGCTGGCGGCGCGCGAAGGCCAGCATGCGCTGCGTCAGCGTGGCGCCGCGCCGCGCGCCCTCCATCGCATTGTCGATCAGCTTCAGGATCTTCTCGTCCTGCGGCACGCGCTTGCGCGCCAGCTCGAGGCTGCCCAGCACCGCCGTCAGCAGGTTGTTGAAGTCGTGGGCGATGCCGCCGGTGAGCTGGCCGACCGCCTCCATCTTCTGCGACTGCGCCAGCGCCTCGCGCGCGCG
>CAYRBQ010000199.1:0-6963 GCA_964422305.1 uncultured Reyranella sp.
TGTCGATGAAGTAGAGGCCCGTGGCGTAGGGGATCACCTCCGTGCGGTAGGCGCCGCCGATCAGCTTGTGGACCGGCTTGTTCACGGCGCGGCCCATGATATCCCACAGCGCGATGTCGATGCCCGAGATGGCCGAGATCGCCATGCCGGTCGTGCCGTAGTCCTTGATCCTGTTGTACAGATCCTCCCAGATCGCCTCGACGTCGAACGGGTCCTTGCCGACCACGCGCGCCTTGAACTGGGTCTCGATGAAGGTCTTGGCGACCGCCGAGGGGCCGTAGCATTCGCCCCAGCCCGTGATGCCCTCGTCCGTCGAGATCTCGACGACGCAGGACGAGCGCGTGCCGTAGACCCAGCCGCGCGCCGACACGAACGGCTTCTCCACCTTGCACTGCAGGATGTGGCAGACGACGTCTGTCACCTTCATCGTGACTTCCTCCCGTTGTTGCCGGCGAAGCTGCCGCAATCGGGCAGCCCTGTCACGGCTTCAGAAGCGCAAGCGCTTGCCTACCGAAAGCGGCGCGAGCCGGGTGTCGCCGAAGGCGTTGGTGAGCGCGGCCATGGCGCGCCAACCCGTGCAATGCCCCGCCGCGATCACGTCCGGGTTCAGGTCGCGCAGCGCCGCCACGGTGTGGGGGATGATGCGCTCGTTGGTGCCCGCGAGATGCAGCCCGCCCAGCACGGCATGCAGCTTCACGCCCGGAAAGCAGTCGCGCGCGTGGGTCAGCACGTTGATCACGCCGGCATGGCTGCAGGCCGAGAGCACGACCAGGCCCTTGCCGCGCACGTTGACGGCGAGGAAGCGCTCGTCCCAGAGCATCTCGTCGAGCTCCCAGCCCTTGCCGTCCAGGGTGCGCCGATGCTGGCCCGGCAAGCCGGGCTCGAAGCCGCTGTTGCGCGGGATCTCGCCGCTCACATAGACCGTCTCGCCGGCGGCGAGCTGCGCCTCGCGCGTGGAGATCACCCGGCCGCCCTGCATCTCGAGCGCCGCCGCCGACGGCACGTCCTCCATCGGCCGGAACGAACCGTCGGGCAGCTTGCTGCCGCGGCTTCGGAACATGTCGGGATGCATGTAGCAGGCGACCTCGCGGCCGCCGTTGCGGTCGCGGATGAGCTGCAGGGCCCGCAGCATGGCGCCGCCATGGTCCCAGTGGCCGTGGCTCAGCACGATCGCCTCGACCGGGCCGACATCGACGCCGAGCCGCGAGACGTTCTGCTCGAAGACGCCGTCCTCCGGCCCGGTGTCGAACAGCACGGTGCGCACCGTGTCGCCGCGGCGGATGGTGAGCAGGCAGGAGAGGCCGTGCGCGGCGCAGCACAGGCAGGCGCCGCCCAGCACCCAGGCGCCCCCGCGCCGGCGGCCGAGGCCCATGAACTCCGTTTCGACGAAGGACGGGACCGACGAGAGCGAGTCGCTGACATTGTCGACCAGGATGGAGACGTCGACGGAGTCGACTTCGAGAAGACCTGTCATGGCCGCACCTCGATGAGCAAATTGCCGAGCTTGTCCTGTCGCACCTTGTCGCCCGGCTCGACCACGGTGGTGCAATCGAGCTGTTCCAGGATCGCCGGGCCGGTGAACACGGCATCGAGCGGCAGCTTCTCACGGGCATAGACCGGCGTCTGCTGCCAGCCGTCGGCGAACCACACGCGGCGCTCGCCCGACTTGGCGGCGGCCAGCGTCGGCGCGCGCTCGGTGGCCGCGAGCGCGCCCAGTGAGATCTCCGGCCGCACGCCGATAACGGCGGTGTGCAGGTTGACCAGCACCGGCGGGATCTCCGGCAGCTCGATGCCGAAGCGGCGGAAATAGGCCGCGGCGAACGCCTTGTGAAGGCCGGCGACGCCGATGGCGGCGCTCTCGACGCCGACCGAGAGGATGTGGCTCTGCCCCTGGAACTGCATGTCGGCGGTGAGCACGCGGCGCAGCTCGCGCACCGGCACACCCTCGCGCTCGATCGTCGCCTCGCCCTCGGCCGCCTGCTCGGCATAGATCGCGGCCACCGCCGCGTCATCGACCGCCGACAGGGGCTTGTTCACGGTGCGCACATAGTCATGGCGCAGGTCGGCCACGACGCAGCCCAGCGCGTTGGTGATACCGGGCCGCGCCGGCACCAGCACGGTCGGGATGCCGAGCTCGCGCGCCAGTGCCGTGGCGTGCAAAGGCCCCGCGCCGCCGAAGGCGAACAGGGCGAAGTCGCGTGGATCGTGGCCGCGCGACAGCGAGACAAGCCGGATGGCGCCGGCCATGCGGTCGTTGGCGATGCGCAGGATGGCGGCGGCGGCAGCCTCCGCGTCGAGGCCGAGGCGCTTGCCCACCTTCTCCAGCGCCAGCTCGCGCACGCGATCGAGCGTGACCTTGTTGTCGACGCCCAGCAGCCGGTCGGGATCGAGCCGGCCCAGGATCAGGTTGGCGTCGGTGATGGTAGGCTCGGTGCCGCCGCGGCCGTAGCAGATCGGCCCCGGCCGCGCGCCCGCGCTCTCCGGCCCGACCCGCAGCATGCCCGCGGCATCGACCGAGGCGATCGAGCCGCCACCGGCGCCGATCGTGTGGACGTCGACCATCGGCACGTGGATCGGCATCGCATATTCGAGCTCGAGTTCGCCCGAGACCTGCGGCACCGCATCCTCGATCAGGCCGACGTCGGTCGAGGTACCGCCCATGTCGTAGGTGATCAGGTCGGGATGGCCCGAGGCGCGGCCGGTATAGGCCGCCGCCATCACGCCCGAGGCAGGACCGGACATCACCGTATTGACCGCGGCCTCGGCGATGAGCTGCGAGGAGATCGTGCCGCCGTTGCCCTGCATCACCAGCAGGTCGCGGTCGAAGCCCTTGGCCGACAACTCGGTGCGCAGGCGCGACAGGTAGCGGTCGAGCACGGGCTGCACCGAGGCGTTGACCGCCGCTGTCACGCCGCGCTCATACTCGCGATACTCCGAGAGGATCGCGTGGCCCGCCGTCACGTACTTGTTGGGCCACAGGGCGCGCACGATCTCGGCGGCGCGACGCTCGTGCGTCGAGTTGATGTAGCTGTGCAGGAAGTGGATGACGACCGCCTCGCAGCCCGCCGCCAGCAGCTTTTTCGCCGCCTCCGCGACGGCCGCTTCGTCGAGCGGCGTCAGCACCTTGCCGTCGGCGTCCATGCGCTCCGGCACTTCCAGCCGGACCTCGCGGTCGATCACCGGCACGAAGGTGCCGCGCAGGCCGTAGGCCTGCGGCCGCGTGCGGCGACCCAGCTCCAGCACGTCGCGCGTTGGTGGTGGTCGTCGTGCCGTGCACCACGGCCTGCAGGACCGCGGGATCGAGGCTGGCGGCGGCGAGGGCCGCCATGAAGCCGATCGCCTGGTTGTCGACCGTGGTCGGCACCTTGGCGAGGCGAACCTCGTTCGAGTCGGTGTCGATCGCCAGCAGGTCGGTGAAGGTGCCGCCGACGTCGATGCCGACAGTGACGCTGGATTTCCGGGACATGTTCAGACCGACAGATACTGTTCGCGAAGTGCTGCATCCGCCGCCAGCTCGGCCATCGAGCCGCCGAAGCGGATCTGGCCTTTCTCGATGATGTAGGCGCGGTCGGCGACGGCTTGCGCGAAATGCAGGTTCTGCTCGCAGAGGATCACCGACAGGCCCTCGCCCTTCAGCGCGCGGATCGAGTTGGCCATCTCCTCGACGATGATGGGCGCCAGCCCTTCCGACGGCTCGTCGAGCAGCACGCAGCGCGGATTGCCCATCAGGGTGCGCGCGATGGTGAGCATCTGCTGTTCGCCGCCCGACATGCGCCCGCCCGGCCGGTCGCGCATGCGCGCGAGGTTGGGGAACAGGGCGAACAGCTTCTCCTCGGTCCAGGGCGGCAGCCCGTCCCTCGCAGGCTGGCGGCCGACCTCGAGATTCTCCATCACCGACAGCTCGGTGAAGATGCGCCGCTCCTCCGGCACGTAACCCAGCCCCAGGCGCGCGATGCGATAGGGAGGCAGCCGCTCGATGCGCCTGCTGCCGAAGCTCACCTCGCCCGAGGCCGGCGGCACCAGCCCCATGATCGCCTTCATGGCCGTCGACTTGCCGGCGCCGTTGCGGCCCAACAGCGCCACCACCTCGCCAGAGCGTGCCTCCAAGGAGACGCCGTGCAGGATATGGGCGCGGCCGTAGAAAGCGTGCAGGTCCCGCACATCGAGCATCAGTGCGCGCTCCCCAGGTAGACCGCCTGCACGTCGGGATTGTTCCGCACCTGCTCGGGCGTCCCGCCGGCGATGAGCTGGCCGCGGTCGAGCACGATGATGCGGTCGGCCTGGGAGAAGACCACGTCCATGTCGTGCTCGGTGAAGAGCACGGCGATGTTGCGCGCACGGGCGAGCCTGGCCGTCAGCTCCATCAGTGCGACGCGCTCCTTGGGCGCCATGCCGGCGGTCGGCTCGTCCATCAGCAGCAGCTTGGGTTCGTTGGCCAGTGCGATCGCAAGTTCGACCCTCTTCAGGTCGCCGTAGGCCAGCACACCGCAGGTTCGGTCGGCCTGGTCGAGCATGCCGACCTGCTCCAGCAATGCATCGGCCTCGGCACGGAAGCCGGCGCCGAAGCTCGACAGCAGCGAACGCAGGCGGCCGGCATGGCTGTAGAGCGCCATCTGCACGTTCTCTCGGACGCTCAGCGACACGAAGGTCGCCGTGATCTGGAAGGTGCGGCCAACACCCAGCCGCCAGATGGCGCGCGGCCTCAGCCCCACGATGTCGCGGCCTTCGAGGCGTACGATGCCGTTGTCGGGCGCGAGCTGGCCGTTCAGCATGTTGAAGCAGGTGCTCTTGCCCGCTCCGTTGGGCCCGATCAGCGCCAGCATCTCGCCTGCCGACACGGCGAACGAGACATCGGCGACCGCCTGCACGCCACCGAACGCCTTGTGCAGGCCCTCGACCTGAAGGATCGGCCTCATGCGCGGCTCTCGCGGAAGCGCGCGACCAGCATCTTGAGGCCGCCGACCAGCCCCTGCGGGAAGAGCAGCACGATCACCAGGATCACGATGCCCATGACGGCGCGCCAGAAGTCGGTGTTGCGGGCCACCGCGTCGCGCAGCCAGGTGAAGATCGCCGCGCCGACGACCGGGCCAGTCAGCGTCTCGACGCCGCCCAGCAACACCATGATCAGGCCGTCGGTCGACTGCGCGATCGAGATCGTGGACGGTGAGATGCTGCCCTTGGAGAAGGCATAGACCGCACCGGCGAGGCCAGCCAGCGCGCCGACCAGCACGAAGGCCGCCCACTGGAAGGAGCGCAGGTCGATGCCGATCGCCTCGGCGCGCAGCGGCGAGTCGCGGCCGGCGCGCAAGGTGTAGCCGAAGGGCGAGAACAACACGCGCCACAGGAAGGCGATGCCCGCGCCGCAGAGCGCCAGCGCCATGTAGTAGTAGACGGTCTTGGACGCGAGCCATGAGGACGGCCACACGCCCACCATGCCGTTACTGCCGCCGGTGAAGGAATCCCACTGGAAGACGATCGACCAGCTTATCTGCGCGAAGGCGAGCGTCAGCATGGCGAGGTAGACGCCGGACAGGCGCACGCAGAACCAGCCGTAGACGATGGCGAAGGCGCCGGCGATCAGCGGCGCGATCAGGATCGCAGCCTCCATTGGCAGGCCGGCCTTCTTCAGCAGCAGGCCCGCCGCATAGGCGCCGATGCCGAAATAGGCGGCGTGGCCGAAGGACACCATGCCGGCCGGACCCATGATGAAGTGCAGCGACACCGAGAAGAGCGCGAAGCAGACGATGTCGGTCAGCAGGATAGCGGCGTAGCGATCGGCGGCCAATGGCACCGCGATCAGCAACGCCAGCCACACCAGCGCGAAGCTCCACGAGGGCACCTGCAACGGCGGCGCCGGGTCGGCGGCGATGCGCTGCACGGCCTGCGGCTTGCCGAGCAGGCCGTAGGGCCGCGCCACCAGCACGATCGCCATGATCAGGAACTCGACGACCAGCGTCAGCTTGGAGAAGGAGATATCGAAGCCGAACCAGGTGACCGTGCCGGCGCCGATGCAGAAGGCCTTGGCGACGCCGATGATGATGGCCGCCAGGAACGCACCGCCGATGCTGCCCAGCCCACCCACGACCGTGACGACGAAGGCATCGGCGATGACGGAGAGGTCGAGCTCGAGGTTGGCGGGCTCGCGCGGGATCTGCAGCGCGCCGCCCAGCCCGGCCAGCACCGATCCCACGAAGAAGACGGAGGTGAAGAGCTTGGCCTGGTCGACGCCCAGCGCGCCCACCATCTCGCGGTCCTGTGTGGCGGCCCGCACCAGTGCGCCCCAGCGCGTGCGCGTCAGCATCAACCACATGACGCCCAGCACGACCGGACCGATGGCGATGAGCAGCAGGTCGTAGGCCGGGATACGCCGGCCCATGATCTCGACGGCCATCGAGAGGCCGGGCGCCCGCGGGCCGACCAGGTCCTCGGCCCCCCAGGCGAAGAGCGCGATGTCCTTGATCACCAGCACGATGGCGAAGGTTGCCAGAAGCTGGAACAGTTCGGGCGCGCGGTAGATGCGCCGCAGCACCAGCACCTCGATCAGCACGCCCACGATGCCGATCAGGAGAGCCGACAGCACGACGGCACCCCAGAAGCCCAAGGGCGTCCTGCCGAACACCTGGATCAGTGTGTAGGCGCCATAGAGTCCCAGCATGTAGAGCGAACCGTGCGCAAAGTTCACGATCCGCGTGACGCCGAAGATCAGCGACAGACCGGCCGACACCAGGAACAAAGATGCCGCGGCGGCCAGCCCGTTCAGGAGCTGGATGATGAAACTGGCGAGCGTCATGCGATGCGCTCGCCCCCTCCGGCCCTTGGGGCCACCTCCCCCGTCAGACGGGGGAGGGTTGGGGTGGGGGAAAGCAACAGACGGGCTGTCAGTTCTTCGGCCTCATCTTGGCGACTTCGGCGTCGCTCGGGAGCGCGTCCTTGCCGTCGACGAAGCGCCAGGTCTTCATGTAG
>CAYRBQ010000200.1:0-6958 GCA_964422305.1 uncultured Reyranella sp.
TGCCCGGCACGATCATCGAGATCCGCGACATGGAGAACGGCGACAAGGTGCTGCCGCCCGGCAAGGAGAATGTCGGCGAGGTCTGCATCATCGGCCCGCAGGTCATGAAGGGCTACTGGAAGAAACCGGAGGAGAGCGAGAAGGTGCTGTTCCGCCATCCCTCCTCCAATTGGATGGGCCTGCGTACAGGCGACATGGGCTACATGGACGAGGCCGGCTGGCTCTACCTGGTCGACCGCTCCAAGGACCTGATCATCTCCTCGGGCTACAACGTCTATCCGCGCATGATCGAGGAGGCGGTCTACGAGCATCCCGCGGTCGAAGAATGCATCGTGATCGGCATCACGCATCCGCACCGCCAGGAAGCGCCCAAGGTCTTCGCCAAGCTGAAGCCCGGTGCGTCGCTCACCTTCGAGGAGCTGCTGAAGCATCTCGACGGCAAGATCGGCAAGCACGAGATGCCGATCGCGCTCGAGATCCGGCCGGAACTGCCCAAGACCCCGGTCGGCAAGCTTTCCAAGAAGGAGCTGAAGGAAGAGGAGCGCCAGAAGGCGCAGGCCAAGGCGGCCTGACGACAGCATGCCGGCGCGTCGCGTAGTCATCCTCGGAGGCGCCGGCCTCCTGCTCGGCGGGTGCTTCGACCGGCCGTGCCATGAGCGCAACCCGGAGCAGAAGGCGTTCCTCGACGGGCTGGCGGCGTTGGCCAAGCCCGCGCTCGCGTCGAACAATCCGTTGCAGGTCGAGGAAGCGGCCAGGCAGAGCGTGGCGCTGGCCGCCAAGGTCGGCGCCTTCTCCGACTGGTGCGGCACGCTCACCAAGATCGAGGGCAACGCCAAGGACGTGGCCCTCACACTGGATATCGGAAGGCAGGTTTCGCTCTACGCGTTCAACGACTGGGCGCTCGCCTTCGCCGGCACCGTGGCGGATCTTTTCTCCACACGATCGCGTGCGGCGCCGCCTCCAGGCCTTTCCGAAGGGGCCATCGCGGCGCTAAAAACCCTGCGGCTTGGCGAACGCGTGACGCTCTCCGGGCGGATGGGCGAGATCGCGGGCTCCGGCGTGCTCGATCTTTCCCGCCTGCTGGGCAAGAGCGCCGCCGAACACAGGCAGTTCCTGCAGACGCCGCGGTTCGTGGCGCGCATCGAGGCGATCCAGCCCTCGAAGCAGAAGTAGAAAGGATTCCGAGGTGCCGTCTTTTTCGTATGACTTCCCTTACAGCACCAAGAAGCTCCCCGTCTTCGCCGACAACATCGTAGCCTCCTCCCAGCACCTCGCCGCCACCGCGGGCCTGCGCATGCTGGCCAAGGGCGGCAACGCGGTCGACGCCGCGATCGCGAGCGCCATCGCCATCACCGTCGTCGAGCCGACGATGAACGGCATCGGCGCCGACGCCTTCTGCATCCTGTGGGACGGCAAGAAGCTGGTGGGCCTCAACGCGCACGGCCATTCGCCGGCACTGATGACTCCCGACCAGTACAAGGGCCAGGACAAGATGCCCCATGTCGGCTGGGGCAGCGTCACCACGCCGGGCGCCGTCTCGCTCTGGATGGAGCTACACAAACGCTACGGCAAGCTGCCCTTCGCCGACCTGTTCGAGCCCGGCATCAAGTACGCAGCAGACGGCTTCCGTGTCTCCTACATGGTGGCGCGCCAGTGGGATCGTGCGATCGACCGGCTGAAGGGCCAGGAGAGCTGGGTGAAGGCGTTCCTGCCCAATGGCCGTGCGCCGCTGCCGGGCGAGCTCTGGAAGTTCCCCGACCAGGCGAAGACGCTCGCCAAGATCGCCGAGAGCAAGGGCGAGGCCTTCTATCGCGGCGAGCTCGCTGAGGCGATGGACAAGTACGCGAAGGAAACCGGCGGCGCGCTGCGCAAGGAAGACCTCGCCGAGCACAAGCCCGACTGGGTCGACCCGATCGGCCTCGCCTATCGCGGCACGACGCTGCACGAGATCCCGCCGTCGGGCCAGGGCATCGCCGCCTGCATGGCGCTGGGCATCCTCGAGAACTTCGAGCTGGCCGGCCGCGACCCGGACGGTCCCGAGGTCGCGCATCTCCGCATCGAGGCGATGAAGCTCGCCTTCGCCGACATCTACCGCTACGTCGCCGATCCGCGATTCATGGAAGTGACGCCGGCGCAGATGCTCGACAAAGGCTACCTGAAGAGCCGCGCCAAGCTGATCGATCCGAAGAAGGCCAAGGATTTCGGCCCGGGCACGCCGAAGGACGGCGGCACGATCTACCTCGGCACCGCCGACGCCTCGGGCATGATGGTCTCGCTGATCCAGTCGAACTACACGGGCTTCGGCTCGGGCGTCGTCGTCCCGGGCACCGGCATCGCTCTCCAGAACCGCGCGACGGGCTTCGTCACGACCAAGGGCCATGCCAACGAGGTCGGCCCCAAGAAGCGGCCGTTCCACACGATCATCCCGGCCTTCATCACCAAGGACGGCAAGCCGATCGCGACCTTCGGCCTGATGGGCGGCGCCATGCAGCCGCAGGGCCACATGCAGGTGTTCAGCCGCATCGTCGACTACGGGCAGAATCCGCAGGCCGCGATCGACGGTCCGCGCTGGAGGGTGCACGAGACCGACGGCACGGTGTGGACGGAGGAACACATGCCGCAGGCCACCCTCGAGGGCCTCGAGACGCGCGGCCACAAGCTCACGCGCACCAAGATGCCGAGCTTCGACTTCGGCTCCAGCCAGATCATCTGGCGCTATCCCGATGGCGGCCCCTATCTCGGCGCCTCCGAAAGCCGCCGCGACGGCGCGGCGGTCGGGTTCTAACTCGGGGCTCTCTTCACCTTCAAAATCACTGCGACTCCGGCCGCTTCTCCGGATAGGCCGGTAGCCCGTCGGCGGGCTTGGCCCAAGAGATGCCCGAGCTGCGCCAGGTATGAGACCGGGGCGGCACCTGCTCGGGATCGTCGAGCGAGCAGGTCGTGACGTCGATCTCGTCGGGATAGCGTGCCGACTGGAAGGAGAGTGGCGTACCGCAAGCCGGGCAGAAGCTGCGCGTCGCGTGTTCGGACGAACGGAACCGCCTCGGCTCGCCTGACACGAACCGGAAGGAGTCGGGCCTCACCGTGAACCAGCCGACGAAGGGAGCCGCACTGGTGCGTCGGCAGATCGAGCAATGGCAGGCCGTCGCATGCCACGGCTCGCCTTCGACTTCGTAGCGGACCTCGCCGCAGAAGCAACCGCCCTTCAGCATCACGCTCTCCGCTTCGGTTTGCGCAGCATCGGCACCATGGTAGGCGATGTGCCGGCCTGGATGCGGCCCAGCGCCTCGAAGCCGTGGCGCTCGTAGAGGCCGATGTTCCTCGGGTTCGAGGATTCGAGATAGGCGAGCGCGCCCTCGCGGTCGCAGATCGCGAGCTGGTGCGCCAGCAGGCGGCCGCCCAATCCCTTGCCCTGGTGCGCCGGGTCGACGCCGATGATCGGCAGGTACCAATGCGGCTCCTCGGGATGGAACGCGCCCATCTGCTCCATCAGCTTGCCGCCGTCCTCGGCCATCGCGGGCGAGATCGTCTCGATCATCAGCGTGGCCATCGCCTGCTCATCGGGCTCGACTCCGGGCGCCAGCCACAGCGCCGCACCTGCATGGCCGATCCGGTGCGCCGTGCCCTGCTCGAATGCCTTGCCGCCGAACGCACGAGCGAAACGCGGAAAGGCCTTGAGATAGATTTGCGGATCGCCCCAGCTCCAGCGCGCCATCGGGTCGCCGGCGAAGGAGAGCATGAGGGCGTCTATGACGGCGGACTGGTCCGCCGCCGTCACGGTTTCGACTTGGAGCGACTTCATCGCTCCAACATTGGGAGAGCGCTCACTTCCCGCAATAGGCCTCGACGCGGTAGCCGTCGGGGTCGATGGCGAAGGCGGCGTAATATTTCGGCGAGTAGTCGGCCCGCACGCCGGGCTTGCCGTTGTCCGTGCCACCCGCCCTGAGCGCCGCCGCATGGAAGGCGTCGACCGCCTTGCGGTCCTTGGCGACGAAGCAGAAATGCAGGCCCGACTCCATGTCGGCCTTCACCGGCTTCGCCGACTTGCTGATCCAGAGACCGACACCCTTCTCGCCGTAACCCAGCGAGGACTCGCCGTCGCTCAGCAGGGTGTAGCCGAGCGGCTTCAGGGCCGCGTCGTAGAACTTCCTGGTACGCGCGATGTCGGCGACGCCGATCGAAACATGGTCGAACATTGAACTTCCCTCCTCTGTAACTATATAACTGGTTATATGGTTAATGCGAGGGTTCCGCCTTGTCAACCCGTCAACCGGTTAGTAAGTCCGTCCGATGAATCGGTCCGATCTCTGCCTGGAGTTCGTCAACACGCGCTATTGGCGCGGCCAGGCGAACCCGACCGAGACCCTCAACGCGCCGGAGGACCTCGCCTCCTGGATCGCCGCCAACGGCGGGCCGAAGGGCGCTAAGGCGCCGACTTCGAAGGAATTCGAGCGCGCCATCGAGCTGCGCGAGACGATCCACCGCCTGTTCGACGCCGAGGCGCAGGACAGGGCGCCGGCAGCGCGCGATCTCGAGGCGCTGAACGAGGCGCTGGAGAAGGCGCCGGCCCGCACGACGCTGAAGCGCGAGCGCGGCGGCTACGGCTGGGATGTCGACATCAGGTCGGGCACGGCGCTGGCGCTGCTGGCGCCGGTCCTGTGGACGGCGGGCGACCTCCTGACGGGAACGCGGCTCGACCGCGTGCGGCGCTGCGCCAATCCCGACTGTCTCTTCCTCTTCCTCGACGACAGCCGCGCCGGCAAGCGGCGCTGGTGCTCGATGTCGTCGTGCGGCAACCGCGCGAAGGCGAAACGCCACTATCACAAGAGCCGCGAGGAGTAGCGGCAAATAAAAAGGGGCCGAAAGGCCCCTTCTCATTAACGATGGTCGTCCGCTTAACGGAGGATCGACTGGAGTTTCATAGCAACTCCCATGTCGCCTTCGATCTTGAGCTTGCCGGTCATGAACGCGGTCATGCCGTCGAGCTTGCCGCCGATCAGGTCCGCGAAGTCGCTGAAGTCCATCTTGATGGTGCAGTCCGCGGCCTTGTCGTCGTTGCTGACGGCCGGCGGGTTCGCGTTGCCGTCGATGTGCACGACGCCCTGGTCGGTGGCGAATTTCACGGTGTTGCCGAAGGACGACTTCTTGGAAGCGCCTTCCTTCATTTTCGCGGTGATTTCCTGCAAGGTCATGGCGAGTTCCTCCAGTCGGCCAATGGTCTGGGGGCTTACTTGACCTTTACGTAAACGTCAAATACAGCCCCATAAACGGCCGTTCACGTGCCGTGGGTCGCGAGGGGGAAACATGTCGTATCGCTCGGTCTTCAAGCCGGGTCTGTTCGAGGGCTGGACCGTCGTGGTGACCGGCGGCGGCAGCGGCATCGGCCGCTGCACCGCGCACGAGATCGCGGCCCTCGGCGCGCATGTCGTGATCACCGGCCGCAAGCAGGAGAAGCTCGACCTGGTGAAGGCCGAGATCGAGACGGCGGGCCGCACCTGCGAGACGCACATCTTCGACATCCGCGAGGAGGCGCAGGTCAAGGACGCGGTGGCGAAGATCGTGGCCAAGAACGGCCGAATCCACGGCCTGTTCAACAATGCCGGCGGCCAGTTCCCCTCGCCCGCCGCGAACCTCAGCGCCAAGGGCTTCGACGTGGTGGTGCGCAACAACCTGACGGGCGGCTTCATCGTGAGCCGCGAGGTCTTCACGCAGTCGATGCAGGATCACGGCGGCTCGATCGTGAATATGACCGCGGACTACCGGAACGGCTTCCCCAACATGGTGCACACGGGCGCGGCGCGCGCCGGCATGGCCAACCTCACCATGACGCTGGCCTACGAGTGGGCGGCCGCGGGCGTGCGCGTGAACTCGGTCGCACCGGGCTGGATCGCCTCCTCGGGCATGGACACCTACACCGGCGACTTCAAGGAGCAGATCCCCAAGCTCAAGGGCTACTGCCCGCTCGGACGGCTGGGCACCGAGAGCGAGGTCTCGGCCGCGGTCTGCTTCCTGCTGAGCGACGCCTCGGCCTACATCACCGGCACCGAGATCCGGATCGACGGCGGCGTGCCGCTCGCCAACCGCTCGGTCGACCTGCCGGCCACCGACAAGTCCAAGGCGTTCAACGGCTTCCACCTCGCGGTGACGCCGAAAGTGCTGGGCGGCTGACATGCCGATCATCGAGAGCCAGGTCGACCGCAACAGCGAGGAATACCGGAAGAACCGCGAGCGCATGCTGGCGGCGATCGCCGAGTTCCGCGACGCCGAGAAGAGCGTGCAGGCGGCTTCCGAGAAATCGCGCGAGCGGTTCGCCAAGCGCAAGCAGCTCATGCCGCGCGAACGCATCGCCCTGCTGCTCGACCGCGGCGCGCCCTTTCTCGAGCTGATGCCGCTCGCGGGCTATCGCATGCACGACGACAAGGACGGCTCCAGCGCGGGCGGCGGTTCGGTCTCGGGCATCGGCTATGTCGAGGGCGTACGCTGCGTCGTGACGGCCTCGAACTCCGCCATCAAGGGCGGCACCGTGGCGCCCTCCGGCCAGCGCAAGGGCCAGCGCGTGCAGCAGATCGTGCTGGAGAACAAGCTGCCGGTCGTGAACCTCGTGGAGTCGGGCGGCGCCAATCTCCTCTACCAGGCGGAGATCTTCGTGCCGGGCGGCCGCGGCTTCGCCAACCAGGCGCGCATGTCGGCCAAGGGCATCCCGCAGGTGACGGTGGTGCACGGCTCCTCGACCGCGGGCGGCGCCTACCTGCCGGGCCTCAGCGACTACGTCATCATGGTGCGCAACCAGGCCAAGGTGTTCCTGGCTGGCCCGCCGCTGCTCAAGGCCGCGACCGGCGAGATCGCGACCGACGAGGAGCTGGGCGGCGCGGAGATGCATGCCACCGTGTCGGGCGTCGCCGAATGGATGGCCGAGAACGACGCCGACGGCATCCGCATGGCACGCGACGTGATCGCC
>CAYRBQ010000201.1:0-6880 GCA_964422305.1 uncultured Reyranella sp.
AGGACGTCCTTGACCTCGCCCTTCAGCACGGCCGCCTGGACTGCCGCACCCACCGCGACGACCTCGTCGGGGTTGACGTTGCGGGCCGGCTCCTTGCCGAAGAACTGCTTAACGACCTCGATGACCTTCGGCATGCGCGTCATGCCGCCGACCAGGATGACCTCGTCGATCTGTCCGGCCTGCAGGCCGGCATCCTTGAGCGCCGCCCTGCAGGGCTCGAGGGTGCGCTGCACCAGCTCGTCGACCAGCGACTCGAGCTTGGCGCGCGAGAGCTTGATCACGAGATGCTTGGGGCCCGAGGCGTCGGCCGTGATGAACGGCAGGTTGATCTCGGTCTCCTTGGAGTTGGAGAGCTCGATCTTGGCCTTCTCGGCCGCTTCCTTGAGGCGCTGCAGAGCGAGCTTGTCGTTGCGCAGGTCGATGCCCTGCTCCTTCTTGAACTCGTCCGCGAGGTAGCTGATGACGCGCTGGTCGAAGTCCTCGCCGCCGAGGAACGTGTCGCCGTTGGTTGCCTTCACCTCGAACACGCCGTCGCCGATCTCGAGGATCGAGACGTCGAACGTGCCGCCACCCAGGTCATAGACCGCGATGGTGCCGCTCTTGCGCTTGTCCATGCCGTAGGCGAGGGCTGCCGCGGTCGGCTCGTTGATGATGCGCAGGACCTCGAGGCCGGCGATGCGGCCGGCGTCCTTGGTGGCCTGGCGCTGGGCGTCGTTGAAGTAGGCCGGGACGGTGATGACCGCCTGGTCGACCTTCTCGCCGAGATAGGCCTCGGCCGTCTCCTTCATCTTGCCCAGGATGAACGCCGAGACCTGGCTCGGGCTGTACTGCTGGCCGTTCGCCTCGACCCACGCGTCGCCGCTCGAGTGCTTCACGATCTTGAAGGGCACCAGCGACATTTCCTTCGCGACCATCGGGTCGTCGAAGCGTCGCCCGATCAGGCGCTTCACGGAATAGAGGGTCTTCAGCGGGTTGGTGACGGCCTGGCGCTTGGCGGACTGGCCGACCAGCCGCTCGCCGCCGTCGGTGAAGGCGACCATGGACGGGGTCGTCCGCGCGCCTTCCGAATTCTCGATCACCTTGGTGTCGCCGCCTTCCATGACCGCGACGCACGAATTGGTCGTACCCAGGTCGATGCCTATGACTTTCGCCATGATTTCTACTCTCTTCCCTCGGCAGGTCGCTTGGGCCCCAAAGGCGCCCGACCGACCCCCTTAAACGATGTTACCTGCCGGAAAAACCGGGTCAGGACAGGGGCTATATAGGTCCTGTGGCCCAGCCTGCAATGGACCCAGGGACCAAAATCACTACCGAAACGGGCGATTCCGGCGCAACCGGACCGCCCCGCAGACCAATTTAGACAGACCTAATTCTCGTTGCTCGCGACCGAAGCGGCGGGGCCGCCCTTGGATACCCCGACCATGGCCGCCCGGAGCAGGCGGCCGGCGATCAGATAGCCCGGGATCAGCTCCTGGACCACGGTACCGGCGGGCACGGTGGGGTCCTCGATCTCCATCATGGCCTGGTGGAAATCGGCATTGAATGGCTTGCCCAGCGCCTCGATGCGGGTGATGCCGTGGCGCTCCAGCACCGACTGAAGCTCGCGCTCGGTCGCCTGAACCCCCACCACCACGTTGCGCAAGGCGGGATCCATCGCCTCGAGGTCGGGCGGCAGGGCCGACAGCGCGCGGCCGATATTGTCGGCCACCGACAGCACGTCGCGCGCGAAACGCTCGACACCGAACTTGCGCTCCTTCTCGACGTCCTGCTGGGCACGGCGGCGCACGTTCTGCGCCTCGGCGAGTGCGCGGAGCTGCTTGTCCTGGAGGTCGGCCTTCTCGGCCTGAAGCTGCTCCACGAGGCGCTGCAGCTCGGCGGCGCTCTCCGGCTTGGGCGGAATGTCGAGGTCGGTTTCGGGCTGCGCCGGCATATCCGCCGGGGCGCCGCCCGCGGTTGGATCGCTGGCCATACGTTGTCCCTAGTGTTTATGGTCTCTTTAGGCGGCCTTCACTTAGGGATCACCTCGGCCCGGGTCAACTGCGCTCAAACGGCCTCCAGCGGGGCGTGGAGCTTGGTGCCGCGGACGATGATGCCACCGCGGTCCCCGACGGTGACCGAGCCGTAGCGCTGAGCGAAGATCTCAGGCAGCGGTCGCGCGCCGGACGCTGCCAGCCAGAGCCGTAGCAGATGGCGCCGCCGTTCCGGTTCCGGCCAGTCCTCGAAGCCCGTACGGTCGTGCAGCATCGTGTGGTTGTGCACGAGCTGCACGTCGCCCGGCTTGAACTCCATGAACAGGTTGAGCGCAGGGTCGTTGGCCAGCGAGTCGAACATGTCGAGCGCCTCGACCTGCTGCGGCGTGAGCCGCGGTGCATCGGCGAAGCGCTGGGCGGAGTCGATGTACTGCCGCTGGTAGATCGCCGTGAGGTAGCCCTTGTGCCAATTGAACACCGGGATCTCGAAATAGGGCTTCTGCCCTTCCGGCACCTCGCCGCGCCGGTCGGTGGCGAGCGGCTGGAACAGGAGCTGCAGCAGATCGGGCCGGCGACGGCGCATCTCGTTGAAAATCGTGGTCGAGCTCACCAGCGCCGAGAGCCCGCCCGACTTCGCCGTCTTCAGGCAGAGGAGGCCGACGATGTCGCAGGAATCGGTGTGATAGGTCTGTCGCTCGTGGGTCTGGTAGATGCGGACGTTGGGGTCCTTGACGTCCAGCCCGAGATCCTGGACGTGGCCGAGCACGTGGCCCTTGCCGTTCTGCGAGCGCGCGCTGCCGAGATGGGCGCCCAGGCCGAAGAAGGCGGTCGCCGCCTCCTGCATCGACCAGCGCTCGACCGGCAGGCCACGCAGCAGTAGGAAGCCGCGGCCGTTCAGCACCTCGCCGGCGACGCGGGCCTTGAGCCTGGCCCCGAGCGTCGGCAGCGGGAAGTCGCGCGCCGTGATCGCGGCGATGTCGGCGTTGTGGGCGACCAGTGCGCGTGTCGCGTCCTCGATCTCGGTGACCTCGGCCGCACCGAGCGGCATCATCCAGTCGTCGCGCTTGGTGACGTCGGGGCCATACCAGGCGGCGGCTCCGGTCTGCTGCGGCGGCAATTCGAACGACATGATCAGGCTTCCAGTTTCAGGCTTCCCATGGAAATCGCGGAGCGAACAGGTCATCGTCGCCGGTCGAGAGCCGATAGCTCTCGGTGGCGTTGACGAGGGCGGCGCGAATGCCGGGCTCCAGCGCGCTGTGGCCGGCATCGGGGACGACGACGTAGCGTGCCTCCGGCCAGGCCCGCGCCAGCGCGTCGGCGGTCACCGGCGGACAGACGATGTCGTAGCGGCCCTGCACGATCGTCGCCGGCAAGTGGCGGACGCGGCCGAGATCGGCCCACGGCCAGCCTTCGGGCACGAACGTGCCGTGTGCGAAGTAGTGGGCCTCGATGCGTGACAGCGCCAGCGCGAACCCGCCGTGGTCGGTCTCGAACGGCGCGCGGACGGTTGGATAGAGCGTCGAGCAGGCAGCCTCGTAGCGACTCCACGCCCGTGCCGCGGGGCGGTGGGTGTCGGGATTGCGATCGATCAGGCGGCGATAGTAGTTGCCCAGCAGGTCGGCGCGCTCGGCCTCCGGCAGATGCTCGGAGAAGTCCCGCCACGCTTCGGGGAAGATCGTCCGCATGCCGTGCAGGAACCAGTCGATCTCCGAGCGGGCGCCGAGAAAGATGCCACGCAGGATGAAGCCACTCACGCGGTCGGGATGCGCGAGGCCATAGGCCAGCGCCAGCGTGCTGCCCCACGAGCCACCGAACAGCAGCCAGCGCGGAATGCCGAGATGGCTGCGGAGCTTCTCCATGTCGGCTACGAGGTCGCCCGTGGTGTTGTCGTGCAGCTCGCCGAGCGGCATCGAGCGGCCACAGCCGCGCTGGTCGAAGACGACGATGCGGTAGAACTGCGGATCGAAGAAGCGGCGGTGAACGGGCGCCGAGCCGGCACCCGGCCCGCCGTGCAGGAAGGCCACCGGCACGCCTTCGGGGTTGCCGCTCTGCTCCCAATAGATCGTGTGCCGGCCGTCGACCGCCAGCATGCCGCTGGCATACGGCGAGATCTCGGGGAAGAGGTCGGAACGGAGCGGGGTTTCTGAACGCGGCATGCCAGTATCCTGACGCCATCACTGCCATAGAGGCGACCGGCATACCAGCCTTGCGCCCGGCCTCGCGCTCGTTGCGACGATGTCGCGCGAACGTCTAAGGTCGCACCGGCCCAGGAGGTTCAGTGGTTTTTCGCCGCATTTTGGCGCTCGTGGCGCTCCTCGCCGGTCTTGCCGCCTGCGCGACTGAGGACGGTTTGCCGCGGACCCCGGCGGTCACGGCAGGCGGCGGCACCATCGTCCTGCCGGCCAACATCGAGAAGATCGTCGGCCCCGTCTATCAGGATGCCGCCCTGCAGGCCTATGTCGACCGCGTCGGGCGGCGGCTGGTCACGGCCTCGGCGATCGGCGGCACCTACCGGTTCGGCGTCCTCGATTCGCCCGTGCCCAACGCGCACGCGGTGCAAAACTACGTATTCGTGACGCGCGGCCTGCTGGCGCTGCTCGAGGACGAAGCCGAGCTGGCCGCCGCGATCGGCCACGAGATCGGCCATCTCGTCCAACGCCATGCCGCCCAGCGCGCGCGTGTTCGGCAGGGAGTCCTCGATGCGGCGATCGATGCGGCCGCCGCCAGCGGATCGATCACCGTCGGCCGCTCGGTGGCGCAGGACGGCCTGCTGGCGCTTCGGCGCTATTCGCGCGACCAAGAACTCGAGGCCGACCGCATCGCGATCGGCTACCTCACCAAGGCGGGCTATCGCGCCGACGCCATGCTGTCGCTGATCGATCGGCTGCGCCGTCAGGCGACGCTCGAGGCGCAGATCATGGGCGAGGCACCGGACATCGGCGATCGCCCGAGCGCCTCCTCGACCCATCCTGCTCCAACCGAGCGCTCGGCCGCGCTCGCCGGGCTGGCTGCCGCCGGCGCGGCGGGCGAATCCAACCAGAAGGGCTACTTCGCCGCGATCGACGGGATATCCGTCGACGATTCGCCGACTGAGGGCTTCGTGCGCGGCAACTCCTTCGTCCATCCGGTTCTGAGGTTCGCCTTCACCGCCCCTGCAGGCTTCCGGCTGTTCAACGACAGCGACGGCGTGCTGGGCGTCGGGCGCGACCGCTCGCTGCTGCTCTTCACATGTACCGCGCAGCCGGTGACAGGGCGCCTCGACGACTGGATGCGCAACAAGCTCAAGCCTACGCCGACCGACATCCAGGCGACCGAGATCAACGGTGCCGAGGCCGCCATCGGGGCCAAGCCAAGGGGCGCCGACACCGGGCTGACGCAAGCGCGCTACGTCATCATCCGGCACGGCGATCGCGTCTGCAATTTCGCCCTGGTCGCCGAGGGACCCGACCGCGATCGTCTGATCGACGCGATGATCCGGGCAGCCCGTACCTTCCACTCGCTCTCCGTCACGGAGGCCGCAGCGCTGCGGCCCTATCGTCTGAAGATCGTCTCGCCCGCCGGCTCGACGCCGATGCAGCTCGCCGCGCGCCTGCCTTATCCGGACCTCAGGATGGAGCGGTTGCTCGTCCTGAATGCTGCGCAAGCGCCGGCCGACCTCGGTCGCCGACAGGAGATCAAGACGGTCGTGCCGTAGAGTCTATCCGTTCCACCAGGCTTCCATCGCTGTCGAGGAGCACGAGACCCGGCATGCCGGCGGAAACCGTGAGGACGCGACCGCCATCGAGCGTCGCATTGCCCGGCGGTCCAGCGCCGCGGATCACGCGCCGAACCCCGAGCCAGCCGCCGTCGATCGCCTGGGCGAGGCTTCCGTTCAGCGTCCTGTCCGACTGATTGCTCCACCAGAAGGCGTCGGCCTGCTCGGCCAACGGCCGCGTCGGATCGACGCCGGCTGCTGCGAAGACGACGGTGCCATCGGCGCTGAGGGCGGCGCGGGCAAGGGAGTTCATCAGCTCGGCGTGGCCGGGCTGAAGCGCCTGGCGTTCGCGCAAGCCGGCGGTCCACCGAGCGATGGCGAGCGGGCCGTTGCGGCTGGCCACGCGCCCGTCGGCGACCGAGTGTCCGTAGGCCTCGATGGTCGCCGCAAGTCCACGCGCGAGCATCCAGTCGAGCACGTCGAGGGGGCTCATGGCGAACTGGAGCTGCAGCGCCTTGTGCCACATCTCCTCCAGCGCGCCGCGCAGGAAGACGAAATCCTCGGCCTCGGCGCCGGGCTTCGCCAGAAGCTTGCGGCGCAGCCACAGAAGCCGGTCGAGCGTGCGTGTCGGGCTGCCGGCTTCACCCAGCATATTGCCGAGCACCACCAGCCGGTCGCTGGATTGCCAGCCGCGCATCACGACGTCGCCGAGGCGCTCGAGCGTCGCATCGTCGCCTGCCAACGCGCCGATCGCCCAGGTCCGGCCACCGTCACGCAGGCGAGCGATCGAAGCGGAAGTCATGGTGAGGGAGAATGCGGGGCATCAAAAAAGGCGGCGCGACATTGGAGTGTCGGCCGCCCTTCAGCTCGTTTCGTGCCAGATCGGATCAGGCGACCTTCTGCAGGACGCTGTTCAGCTTCTGGGTGGCGAGATCCTTGTCGATGCGCTCGACGGCCGCGAGCTCGCGGGCCAGGCGATCCAGCGCCGCCTCGTAGATCTGGCGCTCGCTGTAGGACTGGTCGGGCTGGCCGGCGTTGCGATGCAGGTCCCGCACGACCTCGGCGATCGACACCGGATCACCCGAGTTGATCTTGGCTTCGTACTCTTGGGCGCGCCGGTTCCACATGGCACGGCTGACGCGGCTACGGCCCTTCAGGGTGACCAGCGCGTTCTCCATGATCTTGCGCGAGCTGAGCTTGCGCAGACCGGAAATCT
>CAYRBQ010000202.1:0-6873 GCA_964422305.1 uncultured Reyranella sp.
GCCTCGATCGCCTGCGCGCAGGCCGGCGTCACGACCGGCGAGTGGACCGAGACGCTGCGACAGGTGTTCGGCGAGTATCGCGCGCCGACCGGCGTCGCCCGCGCCGCCGGCGTCACCGATGGGCGGCTGGAAGCGGCGCGACGCGAGGTCGACACGGTGTCGCGACGCCTCGGCCGGCGCATCAAGATCCTGGTCGGCAAGCCCGGCCTGGACGGCCATTCCAACGGCGCCGAGCAGATCGCCGTGCGCGCCCGCGATTGCGGCATGGAGGTCGTCTACGAGGGTATCCGGCTGACGCCCGAGCGGATCGTCAATGCCGCCCTCGAGGAGAGCGTGCACGTCGTCGGCCTCTCGATCCTGTCGGGTGGCCATGTCTCGCTGGTCGCCGACGTCATGAAGGGCATGCGCGCCGCCGGTATCGGCGACGTGCCGGTGGTGGTGGGCGGCATCATCCCGCCGGCCGACGCGGAGGCCTTGGTCGCCGCTGGAGTGGCTCGCGTCTATACGCCCAAGGACTTCGATCTCACCCAGATCATGCGCGACGTCGTCACTGTCGTGGACGGCGCCTGGAAGGAAGCGGCCTAGAGACGTTTCAGGGTCGCCGTCGCATGCAGCATCGGATCGACGACCGCGTGACTGAACAGCCACGCCTCGGCATGGAGCGACGGGCCGTCGCGGCGGATCACGCGGGCGAGCGCGATCACGTCGGCCGCCTGAGCAGGCTTCAGCACGGTGACGCTGAGATGGGTGAGCGCAGCCTCGAGGCCTGACGCGGCGCGCAGCGAGGTGTCGACGATCGACAGCAGCGCCGCGGTCGGCCACTTCCCGTCAGGGCCGGGCGAGAAGCGCAGCCGGACACCGTCCTGGCAGTCCTCGACGAAGAGCCCGCGGAGATCGGCCGGCGGCAGTGTCTTCTCGAGCAGCTTCTGAAGTTCGTCTTCGGTCATCGCCGTCACTCTATGCTATCTCCCGGACCCATGTCCTTCCTCGACCATATCCGTCGCTGCAACAACGCCGACCTCGCGGGCTTCGAGCCGTGGTTCATCGGGCCGCACCGTGCGGGCTTCCTGCATCGCGACTTCGCTGCGGAGGCGGTGAAGGAGTCGGGCCTGTTCGCCCATGGCGACGATGGCTGGCACCTCGATTCCGGTCTCGACACGCCGGACAAGCGGACAGCGGCGATGCGCGCCTTCCTGCTGGAGTTGCGCGAGCGCGGACACTTCAAGGGGCTTTGGCGCGAGGAGGAGTATGCGGTCGCGCCGCACGAGGGTGCGCCGGTCCTGATGGCGATGGAGCGCTCGGCGGTGCCGTGGTTCGGCGTGCGCGCCGGCGGCCCGCACATGACCGGCTTCGTCCGTCGCGAGGATGGAATTCACATCTGGGTGCCGCGGCGCTCCTACGAGAAGCCCACCTTCCCCGGCCAGCTCGACAACACCGTGGCCGGCGGCCAGCCCGCGGGGCTGGGGCTCCACGAGAACCTCGTCAAGGAATGCGGCGAGGAGGCGTCGATTCCCCCTGCACTCGCGGAACGAGCGAAAGCCGTCTCCGTTGTGGCCTACTGGAACCAGTCTGGCATGCAGCTCAAGCCCGACATCATGACCTGCTTCGACCTCGAACTGCCGGAGGGTTTCATACCGCGTGCGAACGACGGTGAAGTACATTCGTTCGAGCTCTGGCCCGTGCAGCGGGTGTTCGAGACGGTGCGCGACACGACGGAGTTCAAATACAACTGCAATCTGGTGTTGATCGATTTCTTCGTGCGTCACGGACTACTGTCGGCCGACGATCCGGATTTCGTCCCCATCGTCTCCGGCCTCAGGATGATGTACACTCCAACCAACGAACCAGGCTGAGCGACGGCACGTCGCTTCGAATGCGTTGCCGGCTCGGCCGACACAGCGAAAGGTGGCGGCCCCCATGCCACGTCGTTTGCTGATCGCAGCGTGTGTCGTCGCTGCCCTCTCCTGGTTTCCTGCGATGGCGCAGGACCATTCCGGCCATTACGGCCACGGTCATGCCGAGAACCACGACTGGTACGAGAAGCTCAAGCAGCCTGGCAGCAATGCCTCGTGCTGCAACGCGCAGAAAAAGCGGGCCGACGGCGCGCTCGAGGGCGATTGCCGTCCGACGCGCGCCTACCAGAAGGACGACGGCGTGTGGTACGCGCTGCTCAACGGCCGTTGGGTGCCGGTGCCGCCGCGTGTCGTGCTGAAGGATCTCTCGCCCGACGGCAACAGCCATATCTGCGCCGGCCCGAGCGGCGTGATCTTTTGCTTCCTCGGCGGCTCGCCCAAGAGCTGATCTTTCTCCCTTGTCTTTGCCCAACGTCGCACGGCATGCAAAAGTCCGCCGTGCGACGAAGGGGGCGGGTATTGCTGCGCGACGGGCAAGGTTTGGAGTTGAGCAATGCCGACGCGGGCGCGGTCGCGGCGCTCGACTTCGTCCGCCAGGAATGGCTGGCCTTCGGCAACCGCTTCGGCGAGTTCATCGCCGCCGCCGACAAGGAAGAGAAGTGCCTGCTGCTGCCGCTGGTCGCGGCCAGCCTCAACCTCTCCATGTACTCGCCCGAGGGACACGCGGTCGCAACGCGCTATGCGGCGCGGGCGAGGGCGATGTCGGCCGGCGCCAATCCGCGCGAGCAGGCCTGGCTCGCGGCCGTCGAAGCCTGGATCGCCGGCGACCTCGAACGGAGCGCCCGACACTTCGAGAAGATCGTCGCGGAGTGGCCGCGCGACCTGCTCGCCGTCAAGCTCGCCCAACTCCTCGCCTTCTCGCGCGGCGACTCCGAAACGCTGCTGAAGGTCGGCGAGCAGGCGGCGAAGGCCAATCCCGACAACCGGTTCGTCCGTGGCATGCACGCCTTCGGGTTGGAGGAATGCAATCGCCTCGACGAAGCCGAGGCGCTCGCCCGCGAGGCGGTAGCCGTGGACCGTCGCGATCCGTGGGCGCACCACGCGATCGCGCACTGTCTCGAGGCGCGCGGCCGGATGCTGGAGGGCGTGGCGTTCCTGCGGTCGATGTCCGACACATGGGAAGGCTGCAACTCCTTCATGTACACCCACAACTGGTGGCACCTCGCGCTGTTCCTGATCGACCTCGACCGCACCGACGAGGCGCTGCAGCTCCATGACCGCAGGGTCTGGGGCGTGTGGAAGGAGTTCTGCGAGGACCAGGCCAACGCGGTCTCGCTGCTCGCACGGCTGGAGCTGCGTGGCATCGACGTGGGCAGCCGTTGGGCCGATCTCGCGTCGTACCTCAAGCCGCGTATTGCGGAGCACCTCTCCGCCTTCCACGACCTGCACTATCTCTATGGCCTCGCCCGCGCCGGCGAGCAGAGCGCCGTCACCGAGATGCTGGCGAGCCTCGAGGATCGTGCCGAACGGGCCAGGCCCTTCGAGCGCGAGACCTGGGCCGACTGCGTCGTGCCGCTGGCGCACGGGCTGGCGGCCCACGCCAGGGCCGATCACGCGACGGCCGCCCGGCTGATCGGCCAGGCGATGCCGCATCTCAGGACCATCGGCGGCTCTATCGCCCAGCGCGCGCTGTTCGGCGCCATCCATCTCGATGCGCTGACGCGCTCGGGCTGGAACGACAAGGCGCTGGCGATCCTGCAGGCCGAGGAGCGCGAACGGCCCACGGTCGCCGCGACCAAGCGCGCGCTGGCGGAGGTCTACAGGCGGCTCGGCCGCACCGAGCAGGCGCTGGCCGCCGAGTACCAGGCCGAGCAGCTCGCGCGCCAGTATCGCGCTGCCGGGGAGAAAGCCGCATGACGACCGATCTCACGCAAGCCACGGCCGCCCAGCTCGGCAAACTCTACGGCAAGGGCAGGGCCTCGCCCGTCGAGACGATGAAGGCGGTGCTCGCCCGTGCCGAAGCGCTCAAGACAACGGTCAACGCCTTCTGCACCGTCGAGACAACGGCCGCACTGGCTGCCGCGCGCGCCAGCGAGAGGCGCTGGAAGAAGGGCGAGCCGCTGTCGCCGCTCGACGGCGTGCCGGTGTCGATCAAGGAGCTGGTGCGCGTGAAGGGCTGGCCGGCCTCGATGGGCAGCAAGCTCACCGACAAGAGCCCTGCCGAGGCCGACGCGCCCGCGGTGGCGCGGCTGCGCGAGGCGGGCGCCATCGTGTTCGCCCAGAGCACCAGCTCGGAGTACGGCCACAAGGGGGTGACCGACAGCCCGCTGCACGGCATCACGCGCAACCCGTGGAACATCGACCGCACGCCGGGCGGCTCCTCGGGCGGCGCCGGCGCCGCGGTGGCAGCAGGGCTCGGTCCGATCGCCATCGGTACCGACGGCGGCGGCTCGGTGCGCATCCCGGCGAGCTTCAACGGGCTGGCCGGTCTCAAGGCCACGTTCGGCCGGGTGCCGGCCTGGCCGCCTTCCCTCACCGGCGACCTCGGCAACACCGGACCGATGGCGCGCACCGTGCTCGACTGCGCGCTGATGATGAACGCGATCGCCCGGCGCGACGCCCGCGACGCCGCCTGCCTTCCCACCGACGACACCGACTACACCAGGAAGCTCGGCAAGCTGCCGAAGAAGCTCAAGGTCGGCTTCGCGCTGCGCTTCGGCGACCATCCGCTCGACATCGAGGTGGCGGCGCTCGTCACCAGGGCGGCCAAGCGGTTCGAGGCGCTGGGCTGCACGGTCGAGGAGGTCGAAGCACCCTTCTCCTTCGGCGACGCCAGCCGCTGCTTCGTGATCCACTGGCTCTCGGCATTGCAGCGCCTGCTGCAGCTCTTCCCCGAGGAACACCACCACGAGTTCGATCCCAACCTGCTGGCCGGCGCCAAGGCGGGCCTGCGCTACACGCTGCAGGACCTGGTGAACGCGCAGGTGACGCGGCGCGAGCTCTCGATCGCCTGGAACCTGTTCTTCGAGAAGTACGACCTGCTGCTGACGCCGACCGTGGCCGTGCAGCCCTTCGAGGCGGGCAAGAACCTGCCGATCGGGCCGGACGGCAAGGGCAACGTGATGTGGTCGCCCTACACGCCGCAGTTCAACCTGACGCGCCATCCCGCTGGCTCGGTGCCGTGCGGCCTCAGCCGCGACGGCCTGCCGATCGGCCTACAGATCGTGTCGGGCCATTACAAGGACGCGCTGGTGCTGCGCGCCGCCGCGGCCTATGCCGATGCCCATCCGCTGAAGTTCCCTGTCCTCCCGGAGAAGAAGTAGATGACTGCCGACCTTGCGATGATGCCGGCCCACGAGCTGGTGAAGCTGTTCAAGTCCCGCAAGGCGTCGCCGGTCGAGGCCACCAGGTCGGCGCTGGCCCGCATCGAGGCCTTCAACCCGCAGCTCAACGCCTTCCAGCATCTCGATCCCGACTCCGCGCTCCGCCAGGCGCGCGCCTCGGAGAAGCGCTGGAAGAAGGGCGGCAAGCGTCTCAGCGACATCGATGGCGTGCCGATCACCATCAAGGACATGGTGTTGACCAAGGGCATGCCGACGCGCATGGGCAGCCTCGCGACCGATCCCGACGGTCCGTGGAACGTCGACGCGCCGGCGGCGCAGCGGCTGCGCGAGGCGGGCACCGTGCTGCTCGGCAAGACGACCTCGCCGGAATACGGCTGGAAGGGCGTGACCGACTCCGCGCTCTACGGTGCCACGCACAATCCCTGGAAGATCGGCCGCACGCCGGGCGGCTCCTCGGGCGGCGGCACGGCGGCCGAGGCGGTCGGCATGGGCAACCTCGCGGTCGGCACCGACGGCGCGGGATCGGTGCGCATCCCCTGCTCCTTCTCCGGCCTGTTCGGCCTCAAGGCCACGCAGGCGCGCGTGCCGCTGTGGCCACCCTCGGCGCAGGGCACGCTCTCCCATGTCGGGCCGATGACTCGCACGGTGCGCGATGCCGCCATGATGATGAACGTCATGTCGCGCCCCGATCCGCGCGACCCCTACGGCCGTCCCGACGACGCCGAGGACTATCTCAAGGGTTTCGACAAGGGCGTGAAGGGCCTCCGGATCGCCTACTCGCCCAACCTGGGCTTCGTCGAAAAGGAGAAGATCGACCGCGACGTGGCCGTCGCCGTCGAGAACGCGGTGAAGGTGTTCAAGACGCTGGGCGCCAAGATCGTCGAGGAGTCGCCCGACTTCATGGGGCTCGACCCGCGCAAGATCCTGAACGCGCACTGGCAGTCGAACGTCGCGATCCTGGTGAAGGGCTTCAGCGAGGAGAAGCGCGCGCTGATGGACCCGGGCCTGCTGAAGGCCGCCGAGCACGGCGCCAATCTCGGCCAGGAGGCGGTGGTGACCGCCATCCACCAGCGCCAGACGGTGGCTGCGATCATGAACGCGTTCATGGCCAAGTACGACCTGCTGCTCACGCCCACCATGCCGATGACCGCCTTCGCCGTGAACGAGAACGCGGCGTGGGGCGGCGACGGCGTCGACATCGGCTGGACGCCGTTCACGCTCACCTTCAACCTGACGCGCCAGCCGGCCGCCACGATCCCGTGCGGCCTCGACCGCGAGGGCATGCCGATCGGCCTGCAGATCGTCGGTGCCCACGCGCGCGATGCGCTGGTGCTGCGGGCCGCCGCGGCCTACGAGCGGGTGCGCCCGATTCCCGCGCCGCCGATGGCGCACCAGATCTGACGGCAGCGCCGCGCCGATGGCCCTGAGCCGCCAGACGCGCAGCTACATCTTCTGGGCCGCGGTGCAGATCGCGGTGCTGGTCGGCATCGCCTGGTGGGCCGATCGGCAGATCACCCTCGGCCCGACCGATTCCCGGGGCTGGCGGCCCTTCTCCTGGCCGCTCTTCGAGAAGGATGTCCCGAAGGGCCGCGCCTACAGCGGCGACGAGCATGACATCTATGTCTGGCTGAAGCTCAAGGACGGCGACTGCCCCGACGGCATCGCGAGCGACGAGG
>CAYRBQ010000203.1:0-6853 GCA_964422305.1 uncultured Reyranella sp.
GCGGGCCGGCATAGTCGCCCGGCCCATAGCGCAGCACCTGCAGCCCCCAGCCCGACGCGAGCTTGCGGCCGGCGAGCGCCTCGGCGAAGGCACGGAAGCTCTGCGAGCGCATCATGCGCACCAGCCCGACGCGCTCGGCCGCCTTGTAGCCCGCCTCGCGGCGGCTCTCGAAGTAGATCGTGCTGGCGCGGCTGGTCTTGGGCAGCAGCTCCCCATAGTCATGGCGCATGCCGGAGATCGTTTCCGGCGGGATCGGCCGCTCCATGCGCTCCAGCGTCTTGGTGAGCTCGGCTTCCAGCGTGCGGCGCAGCCGGCCCGCCTTGGCACGATCCAGAAGATCGTCGGCCGCCAGAAAGCGCGTGCGCGGATCGGCCAGCGCGCCGCAAAGGGCATGCGTGCCGGCCAGGATCTTGCGGCCGCTGCGGCTCAGCAGGTCCTCGAACTCGCTGGGAATGCCCGGCGGGATGCCGTTTGATCTCATGCCTCCGCCCCTCTAAACGACGTGCCTAGCATGCCATACGCCTCGCTTCGTGACTTCATCGACCGGCTGGAAAAGAGCGGTCGCCTCGTGCGCGTGAAGGCGGCCGTGTCGCCGGTGCTGGAGATGACCGAGATCCAGACCCGCCTGCTCGCCGAGCAGGGTCCGGCGGTGCTGTTCGAGAATGTCGTCGGCTCCGATATGCCGGTGCTGGTCAACCTGTTCGGCACGGTCGAGCGCGTGGCCTGGGGCATGGACCGCGACCCCGGCCAGCTTCGCGCCGTCGGCGAAACCCTCGCCTTCCTGCGCCAGCCCGAGCCGCCCGGCGGCTGGCGCGAGGCGCTCGACATGCTGCCGATGGTGCGCACCGTGATGGCGATGAAGCCCAAGACGGTCGGCAGCGCGCCCTGCCAGGAGATCGTGCTCACCGGCGACGACATCGACCTCGGCAAGCTGCCGATCCAGACCTGCTGGCCGGGCGAGCCGGCGCCGCTCATCACCTGGCCGCTGATCGTGACGCAGGGTCCCAACCCAAAGGGCGACAAGCAGGACAGCTTCAACCTCGGCATCTACCGCCTGCAGGTCACCGGGAAGAACACGACTCTGATGCGCTGGCTGAAGCATCGCGGTGGCGCACAGCATCACCAGCGCTGGAAGGGCTCTGGCAAGCGCGAGCCGCTGCCGGTGGCCGCCGTAATCGGCGCCGATCCCGGCACCATCCTGGCCGCCGTGACGCCCGTGCCCGATACGCTGTCGGAGTACCAGTTCGCGGGCCTGCTGCGCGGCAAGAAGGTCGAGCTGGTCGACTGCAAGACCGTGCCGCTCAAGGTGCCGGCCGAGGCCGAGATCGTGCTCGAGGGCCATGTCAGCCTCGACGACTACGGCGACGAGGGCCCCTACGGCGACCACACCGGCTACTACAACAGCGTCGAGCGCTTCCCGGTCTTCACCATCAGCGCCATCACGATGCGCCGCAAGCCGATCTACCTCTCGACGTTCACCGGCCGTCCGCCCGACGAGCCGTCGGTGCTGGGCGAAGCCCTGAACGAAGTATTCATCCCCCTCTTCCAGCAGCAGTTCCCCGAGATCGTCGACTTCTGGCTGCCGCCCGAGGGCTGCAGCTACCGCATCGCCGTCGTCTCGATGAAGAAGGCCTACGCCGGCCACGCCAAGCGCGTGATGATGGGCGTGTGGTCGTATCTGCGGCAGTTCATGTACACCAAGTGGGTGATCGTGGTGGATGCCGACATCGACGCGCGCAACTGGAAGGACGTGATGTGGGCGCTGTCGACCCGAATGGATCCCGCGCGCGACATCACCGTCATCGAGAACACGCCGATCGACTATCTCGACTTCGCCTCGCCGGTCTCGGGGCTGGGCTCCAAGATCGGTCTCGACGCCACCGACAAGTTCCCCGGCGAGACCAACCGCGAATGGGGCCGGCAGATCAGGATGGACCAGGCGGTCATCGACAAGGTCGACGCGATGTGGGGCGAGCTGGGACTGCCCGGCAGCGGCAAGAAGATCTGGCGATAGCAAAGGAGAGCGGAGATGATCACCGGTGGCTGTCACTGCGGCGCGGTCCGCTATCAGGCCGAAGGCGAGGCCCTCACCCACGCGCTGTGCCATTGCACGGATTGCCGGCGCCACGCCGGCGCACCGATGGTCGGCTGGACGATGTACCCGAAGGACGCGGTCAAGGTGACCAAGGGGGCGCCGAAGATCTATTCGTCATCGGCGAACGGCCGGCGACATTTCTGCGCCGAGTGCGGCACCGGCCTCTTCTACGAGAACGCCGAGATGCTGCCGGGCATCATCGATATCCAGAGCGCGACCTACGACGATCCTGCCGCCGTTTCGCCGCAGGCTCATATCCAGGTCGCCGAGCGGATCGGCTGGATGGAGCGCGCCCACGAGCTCCCGGCGTTCGACCGCTATCCGCCGCAGCCGTAGTTCGCGAGCGCATCAGGCGTGCGAGGAATTCGTCGCCTATTGCCGGTCGCTGCTTTAATGTAAACTTCCTTAACATGAGCTGGAAGAAGCGCGATCGCGAGGAGCGCGGCTACCATCACGGCAATCTGCGCGAGGCGCTGATCCAGGCCGCGCGCGACCTCATCAAGGAGAAGGGCCCGGCGGGCTTCACCTTCGCCGATGCCGCGCGCTCGGCTGGCGTCAGCCCGGCCGCCCCCTATCGTCACTTCCGCGACCGCGACGCCCTGCTGGCCGACGTGGCGCGCGAGGGCTTCCAGCGCTTCGAGGCGATGCTCTCGGCCGGCTGGGCCGGCGGCAAACCCGACCTGATGACGGCCTTCCACAATGTCGGCCGTGCCTATCTCGCCTTCGTGCGCGCCGAACCCGCCTACTACACCGCCATGTTCGAATCGGGCCTGTCGCCCGATCTCAATGCCGAGCTGCGGGCCGCCGCGGACCGCTCCTTCGCCGTGCTCCGCACGGCGGTCGACCAACTCGTGACCCTGCTGCCGGCCGGCAAGCGGCCGCCCGCCCTGATGATGAGCCTGCACATCTGGGCCATGGCGCACGGTACCGCCTCGCTGTTCGGCCGCGGCGATGCCGGTCGTCGCCCGCTTCCCATGACGGCCGAGGAATTGCTGGAATCCCAGGTGCTCATCTATCTGCAGGGGCTGGGTTTTCCCCAAAGTGCATGAGGGGCCCTTGACTCGGGGGATAGGAATCACCAATGTAAATGTCGTTAACATTTACATCGTTAACAGCAGTCAAAGGGGGGTCCTATGGGCCTGATCGACAAAATCGACGACCTCGGCAAGCCGGCGTGGATCGCCCTGGTGGTCCTGAGCTTCATCCTGTTCTGGCCCATCGGCGTCGCCCTTCTCGTCTACCTGAAATGGAGTGGCCGCATGTTTTGCTCGAAGCACTATGGGCATTGGGACATGCCCGAGCGCCAGCAGGCGCGTGAGGAGTATCGCGCGCGTCGCCAGCAGATGCGCGACGAGTGGCGCGCGTGGAAGCACCGCCATCGCTGGGGCCGCCCGACCTCGAGCGGCAACGTCGCCTTCGACGAGTACCGCGAGGAGACCCTGCGCCGCCTCGACGAGGAGCAGCGCGAGTTCCGCGACTTCCTCGACAAGCTGCGCGCCGCCAAGGACCGCGCCGAGTTCGACCAGTTCATGTCGGACCGTCGCAACCGCCCGGCGACCGAGCCGCCCCCCGCGCCCTCGGCCGCCTGATCGCAGCCCCCAAACACTTGCGATCGACGCCCGCAGCCCACCGGCTGCGGGCGTTTTCGTCGGCGAGGATCAGTAGTCGAGCTTCATCGGCAGGCCGTGCTCGACCGCTTGCCCCGCCAGCTCAGAGAGCACGGCGAAAGCATAGCGCGCCCGCAGCTCCAGCGAGGCGTCCGACGCCGGCGGGCTGCGGCCCCAGCGACTGACGGCAGAAGCCGCCGCCTTCCAGGTGGCGCCGTTCAGATCCGCAAGCTGCCGGCGCAGCATCGTCGAGGAGCCCATCACGACCCGCCGGCCGCGCACGTCCTCGCCTTCGAAGGTGAATTCGAAGCCGCTGGGCAGCCACAGCTCGACGTTGCGCACGAGATGGGAGTAGCGAGAGCGAAACCCCTCGGCATTGGAGCGCACCAGCGCCAGGTCGTTGTCCCACTCTTCCGGCAAGGCGTCAGGCAGGCGCAGCGCGGGATGCTCGGCATAGGCCGCCCAAAGGACCAGCGAGCCGAAGCCGTCCCAGCCCGGCCGCCCCGTGAAGTAGGGCGCCTCCGGAGACTCGTCCCAGTCGAATGGACCCACGACCCTGTCGCCGAGCGACTGCGCCAGAGCCGTCCGCCAGGCCGACATCTCCGAACGGACTCGGTCGGGATCCTTTCCGATGGTGCCCGACGCACCGGGGCGCAACGACGGCGGTTGGCCGCCGCGCTCGCGGGCTGCACGCTCCGAGATGTTCTCCCACTCACCGGCATAGTAGCGCGCGAGCGACCCGACATAGACGTCGAGAGCCATGAACGAGGGGCTTCCTTTCCGACACCGGGCGCTTGCGCGCCTCTGCCACTTGCAGTTGATCTACACGGACAACTCTCCCGTGCAAACACGCAATTGCAAATAGCTCCACGCCCCTAATGCAGGGGCGGCGGTTCGGTTGCCTACCCAACCCTCACGCGAACAACCGGTGCGTGCAGATCACTGCGGCTCGAGGTTGAGGTCCTGGACCAGCTTGATCCAGACCGGCCCCTGCTCGGCCATGAACTTCTCGAAGAAGGCCTGGCCCTGGGCCGCCTGGTCGATGCCGAACGTGTCGAGGATCTTCTGGATGCGTTCGCTCTTGCCGCCCTCGACCATCATGTCCGAGAGCTTGCTCACGATCTCCTTGGGCATCGCGGCCGGACCGACCAGGCAGATGAAGCCCTGGACCTGGAAGGCGATATCCGTGACGCCCTGCTCGTAGAAGGTCGGCACGTCGGGCAGCTTCTTCATGCGGGTCTTGGTCGGCACGGCGATCGCCCGTCCGTTGCCCGATTGCAGCACGCCCGATGCCGCCGCATAGCTGCCGCTGCCGCCCTGGACAGCGCCCGAGCCGACATCGATCCACATCGGCGCCTCGCCGCGATAGTGCACCGGCTGCATGCCGAGCTTGTAGTGGCGGTTCAGCGCCTCGACGGCGACATGGCTGTAGGAGCCGGCGCCGTAGGTGCCGAGGCTGGTCTTGTTGGCGCGCGCATAGTCGGCGAGCTCGGCCAGGTTCTTGATCGGGTATTTGCTGCTCACGACGAGCGGCAGGTGGCCGGCGTCCATCCAGGAGATCAGAGCGAAGTCCTTGTCGGGATCGTAGGGCAGTTTCTTGAACAGAACCTTGTTCATGATCATCGTGGTCGAGATCGTCCACATCAGCGTGTAGCCGTCCCCGGGGGCGTTCTTCACCTGCTCCGCGGCGATGGCGCCCGAGGCGCCGGCCTTGTTCTCGACGGTGACCGGCTGGCCGGTCTTCTGCGAGATGAACTCGCCGTAGGCGCGGGCGAAGGTGTCGGTGAGACCGCCCGCCGGATAGCCGACGATGATGCGGATCGGCTTGTTGGGCCACGCGGCCTGCCCGATGGCAGGTGCCGGAAGGGCCGCGGCAGCGGCGGCGGCAGAACCATAACGCAGCACATCGCGCCGCGACGGACGGACGATCATCGATAGCCTCCCTGCGGCGCGGCGATTTGATTGGTTACGGTCTTTGCCGTGGGGTCGCGCCGAGCTTCAGCATGGCTGCGATTCCGCGCCACGTAAAGGCGACTTCATGGCGAAGGCGAGGCAGAGCGCCTATTGCGGCTCGATGTCGAGGCTCTTGATGACGTCGAGCACCACCGGCCCCTCCTCGTCGAGGACCTTCCTGAAATAGGCCCGATCGCGCGCGCCTTCGTCGATGCCGAACTGGTCGTTGATCTTCAGCACGCGCTCGGTCTTGCCGGCCTCGACCATGAGGTCGGAGAGCTTCTGCACGATCGCCTCCGGAGTGCCGGCGGGCGCCGCGCAACCGACCCAGCCGCGCACCTGGAAGGCCTTGTCGGTCAAACCCTGCTCGTAGAACGTCGGCACGTCGGGCAGCTTCTTCATGCGCTCGAGCGTCGGCACGGCGATCACCCTGACCGAGCCCTGCTGCAGGAAGGGAAGCTGCGAGGCGTAGCTGCCGGTCGCGGCCTGCACGTTGCCCGAGGCCACGTCCTGCCACATCGAGCCTTCGCCGCGATAGTGCACGGCTTCCAGGTTGAAGCCGTGGTTCTTGTTCAAGGTCGCCGCCACCACGTGGGCGAAGGAGCCGGTGCCGTAGGTTGCGACCGACACCTTGCGGTCCTTGGCCCAGCCCTTGAACTCCGGGATGTTCTTCACCGGCACGTCCTTGTTGACCGCCGTCGGCAGGTGACCGGTGTTGAACCAGGCGACGAGGGTGAAATCCTTGTCGGGGTCGTAGGGCAGCTTTTTGAACAGGACCTTGTTCTGCACCATCGTCGTCGAGTTGGTGAACATCAGCGTGTAGCCGTCGGGGGCTGCCTGCTTCACCTGCTCGGCGCCGATCGCTCCCGCGGCGCCCGTCTTGTTCTCGACCACCACCGGCTGGCCGAGCTTGGCCGACACGTATTCGCCGTAGGCGCGGGAGAAGATGTCGGTCAGGCCGCCCGGCGGATAGGTGCAGACGATCTTGATCGGCCTGGCGGGCCAGGCCTGCGCGATGGCCGGCGCCGGCAGCGCCGCTGCCAGCGAGGCCGTGCCGTAGCGAAGAATGTCACGCCGTGTCGCTCGAACGATCATTGTCGCCTCCCCGCGGTGGCTACGCTGCCTTGGTCGCCCCGGACTTGAGCATGGCCCGAGGCCCGTTCCATGAGCCGTTGAGACTAAGCGGCGCAGCGCCCTC
>CAYRBQ010000204.1:0-6807 GCA_964422305.1 uncultured Reyranella sp.
CCCTCTCCAAGGACATCAGCGCCCAGGAGTTCCAGCCCAAGGTCGGCTACGGCACGATCGCCAACGCGCCGGTAAAGGACATGGCGGTGGTCGAATGCTCGCAGGAGCACGGCTTCGTCGCGGCCCGCGATCCGATGCCCTACGGCAACATGCCGATCGGCACGAGGGTGCGCATCCTGCCCAATCATGCCTGCATCACGGCCGCCGCCTACGACCGCTACTACGTGGTCGACAGCGACCTCGACGGCGGCCAGTCGGTCGTCGACGTCTACGACCGCATCAACGGCTGGTGAGAAAGAAAAAGGGACGGCCGCGGCGCGGACATCCCTCTAACGAGGCGAGAATAGGAGAAAAGAAACAGTCTGGCAACGTCGGACGAAGCACAATAGATGAGTTCCCCTTCACGCCTCTAAAGGGGACCAAAGATGATCGCCTGCGGACTGGATTTCGGCACGTCGAACTCGGCGATCGGCGTCGTGCGCGGCAACACGGCAGAGCTCGCGCCGGTCGAGGGCGCCGACACGCTGGTGCCGAGCGCCGTGTTCTTCGACTACGAGACCAAGAACCGCGTGCTGTTCGGCAACGAAGCCGTCGCGGCCTACATCGCCCAGACCGAAGGCCGGCTGATGCGTGCGCTCAAGTCGATCCTGGGCTCGCCGCTGATCGACGAGGAAACCAGCCTGGGCGGCCGCAAGGTGCCGCTGCGCGAAGTCGTCGAGATTTTCGTGCGCCACCTCAAGGCCAAGGCCGAGACCTTCGCCGGCCGCGAGATCACCGCTGTCGTGCACGGCCGGCCGGTGCGCTTCGTCGATGACGACGATGCTGCCGACGCACGCGCGCAGGAGGTGCTCGAAGGCATCGCGAAGCGTGCGGGCTTCCGCGACGTCTCCTTCGTCTACGAGCCGATCGCGGCCGCTCATCACTACGAGCAGACGGTGCAGACCGAGGAGCTCGCGCTGATCGCCGACATCGGCGGCGGCACCAGCGACTTCTCGGTCATCCGCGTCGGCCCGCAGCATCGCGGGCGCGCCGACCGCAGCCGCGACGTGCTGGCCAATGAAGGCGTGCGCCTGGGCGGCACCGACTTCGACAAGGCGCTCAATCTCGCGGCGGTGATGCCGCTGCTGGGGCTTGGCACGCAGCTCCTCGAGAAGGACCTGCCGATGCCGAACGCGCCCTATCACGAGCTCGCCACCTGGGCTGCGATCAACTTCGCCTACACCTACAAGAACGAGCGAGAGATCACGGAACTCGTCTCGCTCTCGGCCGAGCCCATCAAAGTCGAGCGTCTTCTGGCCGTGGTGCAGCGGCGGCTCGGCCATCGCCTCGCCTTCGCCGTCGAAGACGCCAAGATCGCGCTGAGCGCCGGCGAGCGCGCCACCGTGCCGCTCGCCTTTCTCGAGGCCGGTCTCTCCGTCACCGCGACGCGCTCCCAGTTCGACCGCGCGATCCGCACAGGGAACGATCGCCTGCACAAGGCAGCACGCGATTGCATCGCCGCGGCCGGTGTGACGCCCTCAGCCATCGACACGATCTTCCTGACCGGCGGATCGAGCCGCGTGCCTTCGGTGCGGGCCGCGATCGCGCGAGCGGCGCCGTCGGCGCGCCTGGCCGGCGGCTCAGATCTCCTCTCTGTCGCACTCGGCCTCACCCAGATGGCGAGGGCGATGGCCTCGAGTCGGGCCTAGAGCGAGTTGACCGTGTGGCCGCCGTCGACCGTGACGACGCTGCCGGTCATGAAGGTGCCCGCTTCCGACGCGAGCAGCAGCAGCGCACCGTCGAGATGCTCGGGCTGGCCGATGCGCCGCTGCGGGATGCGCTCGATCAGCCGCTGCCCGCCCGGCGTCTTCCAGAACTCGCCGTTCATCTCGGTCTCGATGTAGCCCGGGCAGATGGCGTTGACCCTGATCTGGTAGCGCGCCCACTCCATGGCGAGCGCGCGGGTGAGATGGATCAGCCCCGCCTTCGAGGCGTTGTAGGGCGCGACCTGGCCGATCGTGCGCAGCCCCAGGATCGAGGCGATGTTGACGATGGCGCCCGGTCGCTTGGCCGCAACCCAGCGCTTGGCCGCGGTCTGCGTCATCAGCCAGGCGCCGCGCAGGTTGGTGTCGACCACCGAGTCCCAATCCTTCTCCGGCATGTCGAGCGCGGGCTTCACGATCGAGATGCCCGCGTTGTTGACGAGGACATCGATCGGCCCCAGCGCCCTCTCAGCAGAATCGAATGCCGCCGCGATCGATTCTGCAGACTGCACGTCGAGATCGACCGCATGCGCCTTGCGACCACCCTTGGAGAGTTCCGCCTGAAGAGACGCCAGGCGATCCGCGCGGCGTGCGGCGACGATCACCGACGCGCCCGCCTCGGCGAGCGTCTTCGCGAAGTGCACGCCGAGCCCCGACGAGGCGCCGGTGACGAGCGCGACCTTGCCGCTGAGGTCGAATCGCTTGGACATGTCGGTCGCTCCACTGTTTCATGCCGGGCCTTATAGGCGAGCGACCCGCTCGGAGGAAACATGCAGCGCACCCCCTGGGGGCTGATCGGACTGCTCGTCGCCGCCGGCATCGTCGCGGCCTTCCAGGTCGGCAAGGCGCCGCCCGCGCTGCCCTCGATCCGCGAGGATCTCGGCGCCACGCTCCGCCAGGCCGGTTGGCTGCTCTCGACCATCAATCTGATGACGGCGCTGGGCGGCATGGCGATCGCGCTCACCGCCGACCGCGTCGGCCATCGCCGCCTCGTGATCCTCGGCACCGCACTCACCCTGGTGGCGAGCCTCGCCGGCGCCTTCGCGGGCGACGTCGACCAGCTCCTGGTCACGCGCGTGTTCGAGGGACTGGGCTTCGTGGCCGTCACCGTGGCGATCCCCACGCTCCTGCTCAGGATTGCGCAACCCGGCGACCAGCGCCTGACGATGGCGCTCTGGACCACCTACATGCCGGCCGGCGCCGGCACGATGATGCTGATCTCGGCCGTCGTGCTGCCCGGCACCTCGTGGCGTATCGCCTGGCTGGTCGCTGCGGCCGCCTCGGCGCTGATGCTTCTCGCCCTACTGCTGCGGGCCCTGCCTGCGCGCAGCCTCGATCCGCTGCCGGTGAAGCGGCATCCCGTGCTGGTCGAGATGCGCGAGGTCGCCACGAGCGGTGGGCCGGTCGCGATCGCGATCTGCTTCGGCGCCTATGCCTGCTGCTGGTACGCCGTCGTGGGCTTCCTGCCGACCCTGCAGGTCGAGCGGCTGGGCTTCGCGACATCGACCGCTGCCGTCGTGACCGCGATCGTCACCGTCGTGAACGTGACGGGCAACCTCTCGGCCGGCTGGCTGCTTCATCACGGCGTGCCGCGGGTCGTGTTGATCGTCGGCGCGACCGTCTCGATGGCCTTTTGCGCGGCCGGCATCTTCGTCGACGGCGTGCCCGACCTGCTGCGGCTCGTGCTGGCCGGCGTCTACTCTGCCGTGATCGGCGTGGTGCCCGGTGCGCTTTTCACCGCGATCCCCGTCCACGCGCCGCGGCCCGAGCTGGCCGGCGCCTCGACCGGGCTGCTGATGCAAGGATCGAACATCGGCGGCCTGCTGGGACCACCCATCGTCGCCGCCCTCGTGGCCTCGGGTGGCTGGCCGAGCGCCGCCTGGCTGACCTCCGTGGCGCTGGGGATCGTGACGGCCTCCGCTCTCTTCCTGCACTGGCGCGAAAGGCGTAGGCTCGCGGCATGATCTACGTCGACATCGTCTCCGATACGATCTGTCCCTGGTGCTACATCGGCAAGCGGCGCTTCGAGCGTGCGCTGGTGCAGAGCGGCCGCACCGATATCGCCGTCGCCTGGCGCCCCTTCCAGCTCAACCCCGACATGCCGGCCGAAGGCATGACGCGCGACGACTATGTCCGCGCCAAGTTCGGCGGCGGCGACCGCCCGCGCCAGATCTACCAGGCGATCGCCGAGAGCGGCCGCGAGGCCGGCATCGAGTTCCAGTTCTCCAAGATCAAGCGCACGCCCAACACCGTGCTCTCGCACCGGCTGGTCCACTGGAGCGCCAAGGTCGAGCGCCAGGACGAGGTCGTGGCCGAGATGTTCAAAGCCTATTTCGAGGAAGGGCTCGACATCGGCGACCTCGACACGCTGGTCGAATGCGCGGTGCGAGCCGGCGTCGAGGAGGAGCGCGCCCGCCGCTACCTGCTGAGCGACGAGGGCCGCCAGGAGGTCGTGGCCTCCGACGTCTACGCCCGACGCCTCGGCATCAACGGCGTGCCCTGCTTCATCGTCAACCGGAAGTATGCCGTCTCGGGCGCCCAGCCGCCCCCGGCCTTCGTCGAGGTCTTCAACCTGGCGGAGCGCGACGCCGCCACCAGTGCTGCGCAATCGACCGCCTGAACCGATGATATGTCGGTTATCATATGATATGATGATCGACACATTATGAGGTTCCGATGCCCATCAGCGCCAGGCGCAAGGCCGCCATCCGGGCCGAGATCGTAGAGCACGCCGCCCGCCTCTTCCGGCTGCGCGGCCATGCCGGCACCAGCATCGACGACATCATGCTGGCCGCCGGCCTGACTCGCGGCGCCTTCTATGCCCACTTCACGTCAAAGGACGACCTGTTCGCCGAGATCGTCCGGATGGGCCACGGGCTCCTGCCGAAGCTGCGCGCCGGCCAGCCCGCCGCTGCCCTCGACGCCTATCTCGACCGCGAAGACCTCGCCGCCAACGCCCTCGCCTGCACCTTGGTGTCCCTGGCGGGAGACATCGCGCGGGCGCCCCTTCCCGCCCGGCTCGCCTATGCCAATGTCCTGCACGGGGCGATCGGCGAACTGGCGGCGGCACGACAGCGGCGCGGCCTCGACGCCGATGCGACGGTCGCTGCGATCCTGACAGTCGGCGCCGTGATCCTGGCGCGCGCCTCGGGCGACACGCGGCTCAGCGATTGGCTGCTGCGCTGCGCCCGCCGCGCGGTGAAGCCCCTCATGAAGAAGCCGGTGAAGAAGAAGCCCGCGTTTAAGCGGCGAGCTTCGCAAGCGAAGAAACGATCGACGTCACGCCGGAAAGCCGCTGCCGCTCGTCCTTCCAGACGCGCTGCACGATCACGCGGTGGTCGGGCCTGAGCTTCACCAGCGGCGCATTCTTCTGGATCCAGCCGATCAGCCGCTCGGGCTTCTCGAACTTGTTGTCGTGGAAGCTGAACACCACGGCCTTCTCGCCGGCGTCGATCTTGGCGACCCCTGCCGCACGGCAATGCAGCTTGAGCGCCACCGTGTTCAGCAGGAACTCGGCCTCGGGCGGCATCTTGCCGAACCGGTCGACCAGCTCGGCGCCGAACGACTCGACCTCGGCCTGGGTCGACAGCCCGCCCAGCCGGCGGTAGAGGCCCATGCGCACCGACAGGTCGGCGACATACTCCTCGGGGATCAGCACCGGGATGCCGAGGTTGATCTGCGGCGACCATTCGGCCTTCTCGGCCTCCTGCGAGCGCCCGCGCGCCGCCGCGACGGCCTCCTCGAGGAGCTGCTGGTAGAGCTCGATGCCGACCTCGCGGATATGGCCCGACTGTTCCTCGCCCAGCAGGTTGCCGGCGCCGCGGATGTCGAGGTCGTGGCTCGCGAGCTGGAAGCCCGCGCCCAGCGTATCCAGCGTCTGCATGACCTCGAGCCGCTTGGCCGCGGCCTCGTTCAGCGCCCGCCCCGGCGGCACGGTGAGATAGGCATAGGCCCGCATCTTGCCGCGGCCGATGCGTCCGCGGAGCTGGTAGAGCTGCGCCAGGCCGAACATGTCGGCGCGATGGATCACCATCGTGTTGGCATTGCGGATGTCGAGGCCGCTTTCCACGATGTTGGTCGACAGCAGGACGTCGAACTTGCCGTCCATGAAGTCCTGCATGGTGTTCTCGATCGTGGTCGGCGGCAGCCTGCCGTGCGCCATGCCGAGCCGGATCTCCGGCACCAGCTCGCGCAGCTCGGTCGCGACCGTCGCCAGGTCCTCGATACGCGGGCAAACGTAGAAGCTCTGGCCGCCGCGGAACTGTTCGCGCAGCAGGGCCTCGCGGATGGTCACGCCGTCGAACGGCGTCACGAAGGTGCGCACGGCCAGTCGATCGACCGGCGGGGTGGCGATGAGGCTCATGTCGCGCACACCCGTCAGGGCGAGCTGCAGGGTACGCGGGATCGGCGTCGCCGTCAGCGTCAGCACATGGACGTCGGCGCGCAGCTCCTTCAGCCGCTCCTTGTGGCCGACGCCGAAATGCTGCTCCTCGTCGACGATCAGCAGGCCGAGATCCTTGAATTCGATGCTCTTGGCCAGGAGCGCGTGCGTGCCGCACACGATGTTGATCGTGCCGTCCTTCAGACCTTCCTTGGTGGCCTTGGCCTCCTTGGCGCCGACCAGCCGCGACAGCCGGCCGATACTGACGGGCATGCCCTGGAAGCGCTCGACGAAGGTGCGATGATGCTGGCGCGCCAGCAGGGTCGTCGGCCCGATCACCGCGACCTGCTTTCCGGACAGCGCCGCCACGAACGCCGCGCGCAACGCCACCTCGGTCTTGCCGAAGCCGACGTCGCCGCAGATCAGCCGGTCCATCGGCTTGCCCGACGACAGGTCCTCGACCACGTCCGAGATCGCCTGGAGCTGGTCGTCGGTCTCGGCATAGGGGAAGCGCGCACAGAACTCCTCATAGAGGCCTTCCGGCGGGCTGAGCGTCTCGCCGCGCCGGATCGCCCGCTCGGCGGCGATCTGGATCAGCCGGTCCGCCATGTCGGCGATGCGCTGCTTGAGCTTGGCCTTGCGCGACTGCCAGGCGACGCCGCCCAGCCGGTCGAGGGTCGCGCC
>CAYRBQ010000205.1:0-6791 GCA_964422305.1 uncultured Reyranella sp.
TTCGGCCATCGCGACCGGCACCAGATCTTTCTGGAGCCCGAGGGGCTGGACGACGACACCGTCTACCCGAACGGCATCTCGACCTCCCTGCCGGAGGAAGTGCAGCTCGCGATGTTGCAGACCATCCCGGGTCTGGAGCGTGCAGCCATGCGTCGACCGGGGTATGCCATCGAGTACGATCATATCGACCCGCGCGAACTGCACCCGACTCTGGAGACTCGACGCGTGCCCGGCCTCTTCCTCGCCGGCCAGATCAACGGTACCACCGGCTACGAGGAAGCGGCTGCCCAGGGCCTGATCGCCGGGTTGAATGCAGTGCTGGCAAAGCCGTTCGTCGTCGACCGTGCCGACGGCTATCTCGGTGTTCTGATTGACGATTTGGTCTCTTTGGGAGTGACGGAGCCTTACCGCATGTTCACTTCCCGGGCCGAGTATCGTCTCTGGCTGCGGGCGGACAATGCCGACCAGCGGTTGACACCGCGTGGCCTGGAGATCGGCTGCATCGGGCCTGAAAGGGCGCGGGTGTTTCACGTGAAACATCGAGCCTTGGCTGACACGCGGGAGCGCGCGGCGGCGCTGACGATCACGCCCGCTGCGCTGGCCAAGCGCGGGATCGCGATCAATCAGGATGGAGTTCCCCGCTCGGTACTCGAGCTGCTGGCCTATGCCGAGATCGGCTGGGACCGGATCGCCGGTCTCTGGCCCGAGCTGGCGTCGGTATCGGCCGATATCGCCGAGCAGCTGACGATCGATGCCCGCTACGAGGGGTACCTTGCCCGCCAGCGCCAGGATATCGCGGCGTACCGCAAGGACGAAGCGCTGGAGCTCCCGGCAGACCTCGACTACGCGGCGATTGGCAGCCTGTCGAACGAGGTCCGGCAGAAGCTCGAGAGCCACAGACCGGCAACCCTCGGCCAAGCGGCGCGCATCTCGGGGGTGACGCCGGCCGCGTTGGTCGCCCTGTTGAAGTACGTGCGCCGCCGGGCGGCCTGACATGAACCCTCTTCAGGGTGTTTCACGTGAAACACACCGTCAGCTTGAGATCCTCGTCGAGACCCTCGAGCGCTGGCAAAAGGCTATCAATCTGGTCGGCAAGACCACCATGGATGGTGTCTGGAAGCGGCACATCGTGGATTCCGCTCAGATCGTTCCCCTGATCCCGCAGAGCGCCACCACCCTCGCCGATCTCGGCAGCGGTGGCGGGTTTCCCGGCCTCGTGCTCGCGGCGATGCGGCCCGACCTACAGCTCACGATGATCGAAGCGGACGCCCGGAAATCGGCGTTCCTGGGCGAGGCGGCGCGCAAGATGGAGCTGAAGAACCCGCCGAAAATCGTGATCCAGCGGATCGAGAAAGCGCCGCCGGTAGGGGCCGATGTCGTGACCGCACGGGCCCTCGCACCGCTCCGGCAGTTGCTGGAATGGTCCAACCGGCACCGGACGGATACCGCTATTTGCCTTTTCCACAAAGGGAAAGGCTGGCAGGCTGAGGTCGACGAGGCCAAGAAGGAATGGGACTTCTCCCCCGAGCCCATCGCCAGCGTGACCGACCGTGACGCCGTCATCCTCCGAATCGGCCCCTATAGCGCCGCAGATCTTCGCGATCGCCAACCAGAAGGGCGGCGTCGGTAAGACGACGACGGCGATCAACCTTGCCACCGCCTTGGCGGCCGTCGGGGAGAAAGTCCTCCTCATCGACCTGGACCCGCAGGGAAACGCCTCGACAGGACTAGGCGTAGCGAGAAGTGAGCGCTCACCCGGATCATATGAGTTCCTGCTCGGCTTGAACCCTCTTCCCGAGTGCGTCCGCCCCTCGCAGATCCCCGGCCTCGACGTCATGCCGGCCTCGGTGTCGCTGGCCGGTGCCGAGATCGAGCTGATCGACATGGAGCGTCGCGAGCATCGCCTCGACGACGCGTTGAACGGCCCCGGCAGCGACGCCCGCACCCGCTGGTCCACCATCCTGATCGACTGCCCTCCTTCGCTCGGCCTCGTGACCTTGAACGCCCTCGTCGCCGTCGATGCCGTCCTCGTGCCGTTGCAGGCCGAGTTCCTGGCCCTCGAGGGGATCGGTGCGCTCGGCAACACGATCGAGCGCGTCAAGAAGCGGCTCAATCCCAAGTTGCACATCGCCGGCGTGGTCCTCACCATGGTCGACCGTCGCATGACCCTCAGCCAGCAGGTCGAGGCCGATGTGCGCGCCCACTACGGCGCGCTGGTCTTCGGCACGACCATCCCGCGCAATGTGCGCATCGCCGAGGCGCCCTCCCACGGCATGCCGGTGCTGATCTACGACAACGCCTGCGCCGGATCGCAGGCCTACATCCTGCTGGCGAGCGAATTCATCCGCCGCCGGCGCAACGCCGCCGAACAGCAACAGGCCGTCGCATGAGCCAGCCTCCCAAGCCGCCCCTTCAAAAGCCCAGGGGCCTCGGCCGCGGTCTCTCCGCCCTCCTCGGCGACGACGAAGTCGCCACGGCAGTCACGCCGCCGGCGCCCGCAACGCCGGCCGCGCCGCCGCCGCTGCCCGACTATCCCAATGCCGAGGCGATGCGCCACGCGCCAAACCGGCCGCCGCTCACCCTGCCGATCGGCCGCCTGAAGCCCGGCAAGATGCAGCCGCGCACGACGTTCGAGGGCATCGAAGCACTGGTGGAATCGGTCAAGGAGTTCGGGTTGCTGCAACCTATCCTTGTACGGCCGCTGCGCGACGCCGGCGACAACAAAGAGATCGTCGCCGGCGAGCGGCGCTGGCGTGCCGCGCAACGCGCCCAGTTGCACGACGTGCCCGTCGTCATCAGAAGCATCAGCGACATCGACGCACTGCAGCTCGGCTTGGTCGAGAACCTGCAGCGCTCCGACCTGACCGCGATCGACGAGGCGCAGGGATATCACCGCCTGATCGAGGACTACAGCCACAGCCACGAAGACATCGCCCGCATGATGGGCAGGAGCCGTCCGCACATCGCCAACACGGTGCGGCTGCTCGGCCTGCCTCCGTCGGTGCAGGAGATGATTCGCAACGGACAGATCTCGGCCGGCCAGGGCCGCGCCCTGATCGGAGTTCCTGACCCCGTCGCGATGGCGCAGCGCGCCTACGAGGAGAAGCTGTCGGTCCGCGAGCTCGAGCGGCTCTCGGGCCAGCAGAAGCAGGGCGCCAGGCGCAAGGCCGGCAAAGCGACCGCTCCCGAGGCCAAGAGCGCCGACACGCGCGCGCTGGAGAGGCGCATCGAGGAAGCGCTCGGCCTCAAGGCGACGTTGACGGCGCGTGGCGGCGAGAAGACCGCCCTTACTCTGGAGCTCTCCGACTACGACCAGCTCGATACGGTCGTCGAGAAGCTGACGCGCCACTAGGCGCGTACGGTTCGCCGGGGAACCACCCGCATGCCGGGGCGTTGGCCCGGACATGGCAAGTGAAACGCTGCACGAGGATCCGGACAAGCTCGGTCCGGAAGTCATCGATCGCCATCGGGCGATCGTTTCGCTCATGGAAGAACTCGAGGCGGTCGACTGGTACGACCAGCGCGCCAAGGCCACCAGCAACGCCGAACTGCGCGCCATCCTCGAGCACAATCGCGACGAGGAGAAGGAGCACGCGGCGATGGCGCTGGAATGGCTGCGCCGCAACGACCCCAAGATGGACGAGCACCTGCGCACTTTCCTCTTCAAGGAAGGCCCGATCACCGGGATCGAGGCCAACATGGGAGAGGAAGGCGGCGAGGAAGAGGCGTCCTCCTCCGACGGCAGCCTCGGGATCGGCAGCCTGCGCCAAGAGCCCGACAGGTGATCTGATGAAGAACCATCTCTTTCGTGATCGCGCGCCGATTACCGAAGCCGGCTGGGAAGAGATCGAGAAGGAAGCCAAGCGCACCTTGCGCGCCCTGCTCGCGGCGCGTCGCGTCGTCGACTTCAAGGGGCCGTTGGGCTGGGGCGCGTCCGACGTCGAGCTGGGTCGCGCCGATCCCGTCGCCGCGCCGCCCGCGGCGGCAAACGTTCAGGCGCGCCTGCGCCGCATCCAGCCGCTGGTCGAGCTGCGCATCCCCTTCGAGGTGAGCCGCGCCGAGCTCGACGCGATCGATCGCGGCGCCCGCGATCCCAACCTCGATTCGGTGACGGCGGCGGCGCGCGAGATCGCCATCGCCGAGGACCGCGCGATCTTCCACGGCTACGGGGCCGCGCACATCACCGGTATCTGCGAAGCGCAGAAGGGCGAGGCCGTCCCCTTGGGCGGCAGCCACGCCGACTACCCCGATGCCGTGGCCGCGGCGCTGAAGAGGCTGCGCGACGAAGGCGTCGAAGGTCCTTTCGCCGTCGTCCTGAGCGAACAGCTCTACAAGGACCTCACGGCGCGGACCGACGGCGGCTATCCGATCCTGAGCCACGTCCAGCGCCTGGTGGACGGCGACGTTCATGCGGCCCCCGGTCTTGACGGCGGGCTGGTGATCTCGCTGCGCGGCGGCGACTTCGAGCTGACGGTCGGCCAGGACTTCTCGATCGGCTACGTCGAGCACAATGCCGAGGCGGTGCGCCTCTACATCGAGGAGAGCTTCACCTTCCTCGTCCTGTCGCCGCAGGCCGCGATCCCCCTCAGCGCTTCAGAAACGAAGAAACCCTGACGACTGCCGCCGGGCCCCTATCGCCGGGCCTTGGCGTTGCGCGCAGCCTGTGCGAGGCCGAGACAGAGCCGCCGCGCGATCGCCTCGTCGGGCAGGCCCGTGCGTTTGCACTCGATCTCGGCGTCGAGGATGCGCGCGAGCGCGGCGGTGAGGCGCGGCAGCGGCCAGCCCCGCAGGTGACGCTCGAAGCGCTGGCGCACCGGGCCGCCGCGCGGCAACCCCCGCGCCTTGAACATCGCTGATTCGAGATTGCCCCCCTTGGCTGCGTGCGAGGATACGACGTGGAGCTGGTCGACGTGCCGCTGCAGTGACCGCACGAGCTGCACCGGATTGCCGCCTTCGGCGAAGACGCGATTGAGCGCGCGGTCCAGCGCAACCGGCTCGCCGTCGAAGGTCGCCGCGATCACGTCGTCGATGCCGATCGAGGCCGTGTCGCCCAGCACCGCCATGGCATCGTCCAGGGTGACGCTCTTGCCGGAGTCCGTGCCCTTGTAGAGCAGCAGCTTGTCGATCTCGCTGCGGGTCTGGCCGCGATCGCCGCCCAGGCGCTCGACGATCCACTCCAGCGCGTCGGGATCCACCGCGAGCCCTTGCGACCGCGCCGAGCTCTCGACCAGGCCTTCCAGCGCAGCCTCGTTGTCCATGTAGCAGGGCAGCGCCGCCAGCGTCGGCTCGGTTTCGGCCAGGGTGCGCAAGCCCGAGCGCGGCGTCAGGTTGCCGCCCTCGACGATGATCAGCGCATCCCCCGCCGGCGCTGCAGCGAGGTTCTCGAGGGCCGTCGCCGATTCCTCGCCGGCCGGCCTCACCCGGATGACGCGGCGGCCACCCATCAGCGACATCGCCCCGAACTCGTCGGCCAGGCGCGCCGGATCGCCCTTCAGGGTTTCGCCGGCGATGTCGACGACGCGGAACGGATCCTTGAGGTCCTCGCAGATCGTCTTGGCGAGCGCTGCGGCGCGCTCGGCGATCAGCCCGTCGTCGTTGCCGTAGATCACCACGCCCCGGATCTTGGGATCCGGCTTCCTGAGGAAGGCCTCGACCTGGCGCGGCTCGATCTTCACGCCGCGATCATACCACGACGTTGACGATGCGGTTGGGGACGACGATCACGCGCTTGGGCGTCTTGCCGTCGAGCCCGCGGGCGAGCTCGGGCAGCGCGAGGGCCGCGTTCTCTGCGACGTCCTTCGGCGCGTCCTTCGCGAGTGCGATCGTGCCGCGCAGCTTGCCGTTGAGCTGAACCGCCACGGTGACGGTGTCGTCGACCAGCAGCGCGTCTTCGGCCATCGGCCAGGGCGAGTCGGCGAGCAGGCTCTTGTGGCCCAGCGACTGCCACAGCTCCTCGGCGAGATGCGGGGTCATCGGCCCGATCAGCCGCACGAAGATCTCAAGCGCCTCGCGCAGCGCCCATTTGGTCGACTCGTCGGCGGGCTTCACGTCGTCGATGGTATTGGCGAACTCGTAGAGCCGCGCGACGGCCTTGTTGAAATGGAAGGCCTCGATGTCGGTCGAGATGCCGGCGATCGACTTGTGCGCGGCGCGGCGCAGCGCCGTCGCAGCCTCCGAGAAGGTCGCGGGCTTGGGTGTGCCGGCCGGGGGCAGGCCCTCGATCGTCGTCGAGGCGACGCGGAACAGGCGCTGCTGGAAGCGCCAGGCGCCGGTGACGCCGGCCTCGGTCCACTCGAGGTCGCGCTCGGGCGGGCTGTCGCTCAGCATGAACCAGCGCGCGGTGTCGGCGCCGTAGTCGCGGATGATCTCGTCCGGGTCGACGACGTTCTTCTTCGACTTGGACATCTTCTCCGAGCGGCCGACCTCGACCGGGCTCTTGTCCGAGGCACGCACGACCTTGCCGCCGTCGAGACGCTCGATCTCCTCGGGCGTCAGCCAGGTGCCATCGTTCGCCTTGTAGGTCTCGTGGCACACCATGCCCTGCGTGAAGAGGCCGTCGAACGGCTCGTCGCGGCTGGTCATCTGGACCTCGCGCATGGCGCGGGTCCAGAAGCGCGAGTAGAGCAGGTGCAGGATCGCATGCTCGACGCCGCCGATATACTGGTCGACCGGCATCCAGTAGTGGTTCTCTTCGCGGTCGAATGGCGCGCTCGCCAGTCGAGGCGAGGTGAAGCGATCGAAGTACCAGCTCGAGTCGATGAACGTGTCGAACGTATCGGTCTCGCGGCGCG
>CAYRBQ010000206.1:0-6788 GCA_964422305.1 uncultured Reyranella sp.
GTGCCGGGGGCTCGCCGTGGTGAACGACCCCTGCTGCATGTCGATGACGATCAGTGCGGTGCTCATGACGCCCGCGGACCGATATACCGGGCGCGCGGCCTGATCAATGCTCCATGCGCCGCCTGCTCCAGGGCGTGGGCGATCCAGCCCACCGTGCGGCCCAGCAGGAACATCGCGAGAGCCGAGTCCTTCGGCAGTCCGAGCACACGCTCCATCGTCACCGTGGCGAAGTCGACATTGGGCCTGCGGTCGGTCAGGCGCTCGACGGCAGCGACCACGCGCTCGCAGAAGGCGAGCTCAGGCGAGGTGGGCGTGGCTTCGCGCAGCATCGCGAGCAGGGCCGCGGCGCGCACGTCGCCGTCAGGATATAGAGGGTGACCGAAACCGGGCAGCGGTCCATCGCCCACCATCTTCTCCAGGGCGCTGTCGATGTCCGCCGACTCCTTGAGGTCGTGCAGCATAGCGGTGACCCGTCGCGTCAAACCACCGTGACGCGGGCCGTTGATGGCGACGAGACCGGCCATGGTGGAGCCGTAGAGATTGGCGCCGGTCGAGGCGACGACGCGGGCAGCGAAGGCCGAGGCGTTGAATTCGTGGTCGGCAGAGAGCACCAGCGCGGCGCGGATGAGGGGCGCGCACGCCGGCGCGACGTTCCAGGCTGCAGCGAGCTGCTCGTGGACCGGCCGACCGGAAAGCGGCTGCGAGGTCACCGCCGCGGCCAGAAGTCGGAGGATGCGAGCGCCGGTTTCGAGCATGGCCGGCCGATCCTCGACCCAGCTCGGGTGATCCCACCGCGACGCCGCGGGCAGCAGAACGAGGCAACTGTCGACAGGGGGGAGCGAGGCGGCAGCATTCCACGCACCGCGCAGCGCAGCCGACATCGGCGGCAGGTTCCTGGCGGCGAACGGCCGGTCGTCGCAGTCCCACAGGAGCTGGGCGACCTGCTCGAGCGACGCGCCGCGGGCGAGCCGGGTGGCGTCGTGGCCACGGTAGAAGAGGTGGCCGTTCTCAATCAGCGTGAGCGACGATTCGAGGACCGGCGTGCCGAAGTCGAGCGCGTTGGCGGCGATCGACTCGGCCTTGCGCCCGACCTCACGACGACGCTTCAGGCGGGACACGTCCTCGGCGCGGTAGCGCCGCTCGCGTTGGCCGCTGGTCGCCTCGGAGCGCAGCAGGCCGCGGCTCACATAGGCATAAAGTGTCGCCGTCGAGACGCCCAAGCGGCGGGCCGCTTCCTTCGAACTCAGCCATTCAGTTGCCATTGCTTATTATTGATCTTATCAATCAATATTGACAATGTGTATTCCTCGTCGAATGTTCAGCGCGAGTAACGAGGGATTTCCAATGCTGCAGACACGGGTGAACAGCGGCCTCGACGGCGTGATCGTGGCCGACACGGTGATGAGCGAGGTCGATGGCGAGGCCGGCCGGCTGATCGTCCGCGGACATGCGGTCGAGGAATTGATCAGAACCCGAGGATTCGAAGGCGTCGCGGCTCTCCTGTGGGAGGGCTACGGCCAGGGTGGCGGCGATGAGGCGGCCATCAGCCGGGGGCTCGCCACGGCGCGCGTGCGCGCCTTCGCCGAAGTACCGAAACTGCTCGCGGCTTCGAAGGGGCTCAATCCGGTCGAGGCGTTGCGCGTCGGCCTCGGCATGCTGGCCGACTCCGAACCCATGCCCCATCACTATCTGGTCTGTGGCGCGATGCCGGTTTTCCTGGCCGCGCTGCTGCGGGCTGCCGAGGCGAGGCCCGCGCTGGCGCCCGATCCGTCGCTCACGACCGCGCAGGATCTCCTGCGGATGACGCGGGGGCAGCGTGCCGACGCGGCGTTCGAGAAGGCGCTGGACACCTATCTCGCGACCGTCGCAGATCACGGCTTCAACGCCTCGACCTTTACGGCAAGGGTTGTGGCCTCGACTCAAGCCGGCTTGATCTCGTCGGTGCTCGCGGCGCTCTGTGCGCTCAAGGGACCGTTGCATGGCGGCGCGCCCGGGCCGGTGCTCGACATGTTCGACGAGATCGGCACGGTGGAGCGCGCGGGTGCCTGGTTCGACGATGCCTTCGCCAAGGGTGTCACGCTCATGGGCTTCGGCCATCGCATCTACAAGGTGCGCGATCCGCGTGCCGACGTGTTGAAGAGCACTGTCGCCACCTTGCCGTCGACGGCCGGCCGCCTCGCGTTCGCTGTCGAGATCGAGAAGAGCGCCATCGCGGCCCTGAGGCGGCACAAGCCCGGCCGTCGCCTCGACATCAACGTCGAGTTCTACACCGCACTGCTGCTCGAGGCGCTGGAGGTGCCGCGCAGCGCCTTCACCGCGCTGTTCGCGGTCGGCCGCGTCGCTGGATGGTGCGCCCACATCTTCGAGCAGGAGAAGGGCGGGCGGATCATCCGGCCGCAGTCGAACTACGTCGGGCCGCGGCTGGATTGACGTCAGGGCACGCGGCGCACGGTCGATCCACGCCATGTCCGCGCGCGGGTGCCAGCGGCATCGAATATCCACAGGATGATGTCGGCGCCGACGGTCGTGAAGGTCGCCGTGAAGTGTCGGCGCCAGAAACTGCCGTCGGCGTGGACGAAAAGCGCCTCCGTCGCCGCCTGGTTCGGCCGCACGGTAAGGGTCGCGGATCGGGGAGAAGGACGCGCATCGGCTGCGGTGAGGAGTGCCACGCCGTCGACCAGGGTGCTGAAGCGCAGGCTCTCGCCTTCCTCCGTGGTCTGCATTGGACCGGCGTCGATGCGCAGCCAGACCGCAGCGCTGCCGTCGACGGTGTGGATCGCGAACTGCACGCCGAACGGCGTACGGTCGTCAAGATCGACAGCGGGATTCTTCGGCGGCGGGAAGATGTCCTCGAGCGGGATCGATCGATGGAAGCGCGCCGCCCCCGAATAGGCACCGAGCCAGTCAGGCCATTGGGCGTACTGCGCGCTTACCGGCCGTACGGCGATCAGCGCGCCGGCCGTCGCCATCGCGCCACGCCGCGAGATCATCGCGGCCTGCTCGCCACCACGTTCAGATCCACGGTCACCTCGTTGGCGACCTGGCCAGTGCCGGCCCATTCGTTCTGCCCGACGCCGTAGTCGAGGCGCTTCAGGACGATGCGCCCGCGCGCAGTCGCGCGCAGCGCGCCCGGCCGGCCCGGATCGTCCGCGATCACGAGGGTGAAGGGCAGTACCGCATCACGCGTCACGTCGCGGATGGTGAGCTTGCCCTGCGCTTCGTAGCGGTCTCCGCCCTTGGAAGCGACCGATGTCGAAACGAATCGCGCCTCTGGGAATTTCTGGACGAACAGGAAGTTCGGTCCCTTGAGCAGCGAATCGACGTCGGTGTTGTTGGCGGTGACGGGGCGTGTGTCGATGCGGATGTCGATCCGCGCTGCAGCGATCGCGGAAGGATCGAGCACGATCTCGCCGGTCCAGGCGGGGAAGCGGCCGCTGACGATCGAGCCGACCTGCGTGACCGAAATGCCGAGCGAACTCGCGCGCGCGTCGATCGTCCAAGCGTCCTGCGGGCCGGCGAGGGCAGGGCGGGCGAGCAACGCCGCAACGAGGATCAACCAGGCCCGCATCGACATCCGCATCATCTCCCTCCGGTCAGCCACATGCGGCGGAACACACCGTCGCGGCGCAAGACGTCATGATAGATCACCGCGCCGACATGCAGCGCCACCACCGCGATCAGGAGCCGTGAGAAAATCTTGTGCACGGTCTTCAATGCGGCGAAGAGATCGGGATCGCGCGGCACGAGGTCGGGAATCGGGATGTAGCCGAACCAGTAGAGGCCGACCCCGGCTGCCGAATTCATCATCCAGCCGCTGAGCGGCATGGCGAGCAGCAGGATGAAGAGAGTCCAGTGCGCGATCGGCGCCAGCCGTCGCTCCCAGTCTCGCAGGCTGCCGGGCAGTGCCGGCGGCGGATGTCGCCACCGCCACAGCAGCCGCGCCACCGTGAGCGCGAGGACGGCCATGCCGATCCATTTGTGCCAGGCGTAGACCTTGAGTTTCAGGAGGCCGAGCGGAAGTTCCACCATCCAGAAACCGACGCCCAGCATGCCGAACACGGCGAGCGCGGTGATCCAGTGCAGGCCGACGGCGGTCCGGCTGTGCTTTCCTGCGGCCATGTCGGCGTTCAACGGCGCCAGGCGTCCGCCCTGATGGAGATCTCGACCGTGTCGCCGACCATATCGACGAACTTGGTCATGCCGAACTCCGACCGCTTGATCTTCCCCGAGCCGCGGAAGCGAGCATAGCGTGTGCCGGGCGGCGCGTCGGGCCGGCGGTCGGACACGGTCACATCGAGGGTCATCGGCTTGGTGATGCCGCGCAACGTGATCAGCCCCTCGACCGTCAACGTCGCATCGCCGGTCCGCACGACCTTGTCCGACCGGAACGTCATCTGCGGGAAGCGCGTGACGTCGAAGAAGTCGGAGTCCTTGAGCATCTCGACCTGCTGGCGATCGAGCATCTCGATGCTGCCGGTCTGGACCACGACCTCTACGGAGCTATGCGGCACGTCGGCATCGTCGACATGCACGTGTCCGTGCCAGTTCTTGAAGCTGCCGGTGGTGCGGAAGATGCGGGAATCGCCGATCGCGAACTCGATGATGCCGCGTGATCCTTCGATCGTGAGCTCCTCGCGCGCTGAAGCGGGCAGAGCCGGCGCTGCGAAAGCGGCGGCGGCGAGCAAGGAGACGGAAAGGACGCTAGTTCGCAACGCCTGGCTGCTCCTCGTAGGTAGCGAAGAAACGGCGGCCCGTGCCGCGCTGGTTCTCGTAGATCGATCCTTGATGATCGGCCGCCGGCAGCGGCATGCGCACGGGTGCGGTCCGCAGGCGCGGCTCGATGCCGGGCTCGCCCAGCACCATGCGGCTGTTGAATTCGTCGAAGTCGGCGATGCCCATCAGGGGCCAGGCGTCGGCGGCCGTGTACTCGTGCAGCAGCAGTCGGCGTTGGCGGTTGGAGCGATTGAGGGCCGAGCCGTGCACGAGACGGGCGTGATGGATCGTCATCGATCCGGCCGGGCCCGTCAGCGGCACCGCCTTGGCGATGTCGAGGCTGCAGGCTTGAGGATCGAAGGCGCCGCAGAAGCGGCCGTTGGCATGATGGTCGTATGTCGGCCCGTGATGCGTGCCCGGCATCACCAGCAGCGGACCGTTCGCCTCGTCGCAATCGTCGAGGTAGATGCCGGTGGCCAGCACGTCGTCGTTGGTGTGCGGGTAGAAGGCCCAATCCTGATGCCATTCGACCGGAGAGCCATAGCCCGCCGACTTCATGTTGAGCTTGCCGCCGTAGAGGCGAATGTCGGGCCCGAGCAATTGGCTCAGGATCGAGGTGATCTTGGGATCGCGCGTCAACGCCCTGAAGAAGTCGTAGCGCTTGAAGATGGCGGGCTTCAGCCGGCGCACGCGGGGCAGGGTGGAGCTGTGGCTGGGCTCCAGATCGTAGAGATCGTCGTTGGCCGAGACCCCGCGCGCCTCCGCGACGATGCGGTCGGTCAGCGAGCGCAACTCGGCGAGCTGCTCGCCCTGGATCAGTCGCGGGATGACGAGATAGCCGTCGCGCCGGTAGGCCTCTATCTGCTGTTCGCTCAGCATGGCGAAACCATAGCACGCCGGGCCGGCTTCGCAGATAATCACGCTATGGCGAGCCGTGCCCTATTTCCGACACTTATCTACCGCCAGTCCCTGGTCGACAGGAGCTGGGGGCGCTTCAACGAGCAACTCGGCGACGAATGCCAGTCGCTGGCGGTCTCCGATGCCGCCGGCCAGCTCTGGTCGGCCAAGCACTATCTCGGCGGCTACACCTCCTATGGCTCGCTCGATCGGCTGCACTTAGTTTCATCGCTTTTTGCGCGTCTGCGTCGGCGGATCGACAGCCACGTGAAGGCCTTCGCACGCGATCTCCACTACGACCTTTCGGGCCGGACCCTGACCATGACCGACTGCTGGGCGAACGTCATGCCCGAGGGAACGGTCCACTCCCTGCATCTGCATCCGGGCTCGGCGATCAGCGGCACCTATTACGTGACCGTCCCCAAGGGGGCCGGGGCGCTCAAATTCGAGGATCCGCGGCTTGCCGCACAGATGGCGGCGCCGCCCCGGCGATCGGACGCGCCGGTGGCATTTCAATCCTTCGTGAGCATGCCGGCCCGCGACGGCGATCTCGTGCTGTTCGAAAGCTGGTTGCGCCACGAGGTGCCGCCGGCGCACTTCTCCGGCGAGCGCATCTCGATTAGCTTCAATTACGCGTGCCCGCCCAAGACGGGCCGTTGAAGGGACTTCACGATGCGTGCTTCCGTTCTGGCCCTCTCGATGGTCGTCGCGGCCGGCATTGCGCCGGGGCACGCGGACGAGCTGCCGATCTTCGACGCCCACATGCACTACAGCCACGATGCCTGGACGGTGGTGCCGCCGAAGGAAGTGGTCGAGATCCTGAAGAAGGCGGGCGTGAAGCGCGCGATGGTGTCGAGCTCGAACAACGAGGGCACCAAGATGCTGCAGGACGTGGCGCCCGGCGTGATCGTACCGGAACTCCGGCCCTATCGTTCACGTGGCGAGATCGGGACCTGGGCGAAGGACCCGACCCTGATCCCGTTCCTCCAGGACCTGCTGTCGAAACGCAAGTACGTGGCGATCGGCGAGTTCCACATCTACGGCGCTGACGCCGACCTGCCCAACATGCGCAAGGTGGTCGAGCTCGCCAAGCAGTACGGCCTCTATCTCCACTCGCACTCCGATGCCGATGCGGTCGACCGGCACTTCCAGCAGGACCCCAACGCCAAGGTCCTGTG
>CAYRBQ010000207.1:0-6772 GCA_964422305.1 uncultured Reyranella sp.
AGATCGGCACCATCATCGGCCTGGTGTTCGTCGTGGCGGGGCTGGCCTTCAAGGTTTCAGCGGTGCCGTTCCACATGTGGACGCCGGACGTCTACGAGGGCGCCCCGACGCCGGTCACCGCACTTTTTGCCGTGGCGCCCAAGATCGCCGCCATGTCGCTGCTCGTCTCGGTGCTGATGGGGCCGTTCAAGCCGCTGTTCGCCCAGTGGCAGCAGATCATCGTGGTCGCCTCGGTGCTCTCGATGGCGCTCGGCGCGTTCGCTGCGCTCCGCCAGCAGAACATCAAGCGTCTGATGGCTTACTCATCGATCGGCAACGTCGGCTACATCCTGCTCGGCCTCGCCAGCGGCAGCGAGAAGGGCATCGAGGCAGTAGTGTTCTACCTCGCCATCTACCTCGTGATGACGCTGGGCGTCTTCGCCACCATCCTGATGATGAAGCGGCGGGACGTCATGCTGGAGGACATCTCCGACCTCGCCGGCCTGGCGCGCAACCAGCCGCTGATGGCCTTCGCCCTGCTGATCTTCATGTTCTCGCTGGCCGGAATCCCGCCGCTCGCGGGATTCTGGGGCAAGCTCTACATCTTCATCGCCGCGGTCGAGGCCAAGCTCTACATCCCCGCGGTACTGGGCGTGCTGGCATCGGTCGTGGCGTCCTACTACTACCTGCGCATCGTCAAGGTGATGTACTTCGACGAGCCGGCCGAGGCGATCGACCGGCCGGCCTTCGGCGTCAACCGCGCCGTGGCGCTGGTGGCGGCCTTCCTGGTCGCCGTCTTCTCGCTGGTGCCGCAGCCGCTCAGCGTGGTCGCCGCCGCCGCCGCGAAGGGCCTCTTCCCGTGAAACGGACACCCGTCCTGCCGGACGGGTGGACGCTGGTCGCCCTCGACAGCGTCGGCAGCACCAACGACGAAGCCGCGCGGCTGGCCGATGGCGGTGCTGCCGAGGGCACCGTGGTCTGGGCGCGCGAGCAGGTGGGCGGCCGTGGCCGTCGTGGCCGGAGCTGGGCCTCGCCCGTGGGCAATCTCTACAGCTCGACCGTCCTGCGGCCCGAATGCGCCGCCCCGCGCGCGGCGGAGCTGGGCTTTGTGGCGGCCCTGGCCGTCGGCGATCTCGTGCCGGCCGACAGGGCGGTGCGCCTCAAGTGGCCCAATGACGTGCTGGTCGACGGCGGCAAGGTCGCAGGCATTCTGCTCGAGAGCGCGATCGGCCAGGACGGCAAGGTCGAGCATGTCGTGGCCGGCATCGGCGTGAACGTGACCTTCGCGCCGCAGCTTCCCGAGATGCGCTACCCGGGCGCCAAGCTGGGCGGCACGGTGGAGGCGGCCCTCGAAGGCCTCGCGCGGGCGTTCGCGACGCGGCTCGCCGAGTGGCGACGTAGCGGCTTCGGGGGCGTCCGGGAGGCCTGGCTTGCCAAGGCGGGGCCGCTCGGGGCGGACGTCGACGTCCGGATCGGAGAGGAGCTGGTCCGCGGCCGCTTCGCCGGACTGGACCGGGAAGGGGCGCTGCTGCTGGATACCCCGAGCGGTCCGCGCAAGATCGTGTCGGGTGAGTTGCTGGGCCGGGCGGCCTGAGGAGATCGAGCGATGCTGCTGGCCATCGACGTGGGCAACACCAACTCCAAGTTCGCCGTGTTCGACGGCGACAAGCTCGTGTCGCAGTTCCGCCTGCGCACCGAGCCCAAACGCACCGCCGACGAATACGCGGCCTGGCTGACGCAGCTCATGCAGCTCCAGGGCTTCGATCCGGGCAGCATCAAGGGGGCGATCCTGGCGAGCGTCGTGCCGGCTGTGAACCTGCACCTGCGGCGCCTGTGCGAGACCTACTTCCACACCAAGCTGCTGATCGTCGGTGAGCCGGACGTAGATCTCGGCATCAAGGTGCTGATCGATCGACCGCAGGATGCCGGCGCCGACCGGCTGGTCGGCGTGATCGCGGCCTACAAGCGCCATGGCGGCCCCCTGATCAGCATCGATTTCGGCAGCGCCACGACCTTCGACCTGATCGACAAGGACGGCAACTTCATCGGCGGCGTTCTGGCGCCCGGCGTCGAGCTCACCATTGAATCGTTCTACCTGATGACGGCGCGCCTGCCGCGCATCCGGGTCGAGAAGCCCGCCAAGGTGATCGGCAAGGCCACGGTCCCGGCCATGCAGTCCGGCATCTTCTGGGGCTATGTCGGCCTGATCGAGAGCCTGATCAAGCGTATCCGCGCCGAGTATGGCGAGCCGATGAAGGTCGTCGCCACCGGCGGCCTCGCCACTGTCTTCAAGGACGAGATCGGCCTGTTCGACGCGATCGAACCCGACCTGATGTCGCTGGGATTGCTGGAGATCTGGCGGCGCAACCGCCGATGACGGTTCCGTCGAACGACGAGCTGCTGTTTCTCGCCCTGGGAGGGGCGGGCGAGATCGGCATGAACCTCAACCTCTACGGCCATGCCGGCAAGTGGCTGATGGTTGATCTCGGCATCGGCTTCGCCGACGATTCCATGCCCGGTGTCGAGGTCGTGATGCCAGATCCAGCCTTCATCGTGGAGCGCCGCGAGGCGCTGGTCGGCATCGTGCTGACGCACGCCCACGAGGATCATCTGGGCGCCGTGGCCGACCTCTGGCCGCAGCTCAAGGCGCCGGTCTATGCCACTCCTTTTTCGGCCTCGGTGCTGCGTCGCAAGCTCCAGGAAGCGGGCCTGCGCGACATGGTGCCGATCACCGAGATCCCGCTCGGCGGCAGATTCAGCCTGGCGCCGTTCGAGCTCGAGCTGATCACCATGACGCACTCGATCCTGGAGCCCAATGCACTAGCGATCCGGACCAAGTACGGCACGGTGTTCCATACCGGCGACTGGAAGATCGATCCCGAGCCGCTGCTGGGGGACGTCACGGACGAGGCCATGCTGAAGCGCATCGGCGATGAGGGCGCGCTCGCCATGGTCTGCGACAGCACCAACGTCTTCGTCGAAGGCGAGGCAGGGTCGGAAGCGACCGTGCGCGCCAACCTCGAGAAGCTGGTCCGCGGCCGCAAGGGCCGCGTGGCCGTGACCTGCTTCGCCTCGAACCTGGCGCGCGTCGAGAGCATCGCCCTGGCCGCCGTCGAGGCCGGCCGGCATCCCGTGCTCTCGGGGCGGGCGCTCCAGCGCATGGTCGAGTCGGCACAGGAGTGCGGCTATCTCCTCGATTTCCCCGAGTGCGTGCCCGAGCAGCAGGCGGGCTTTCTGCCGCGCGACAAGGTCCTGTTCATCTGCACGGGCAGCCAGGGCGAGCCGCGCGCCTCGATGGCCAAGCTCGCTCACAACGAGCACCGCGACCTTGTGCTGGAAGCGGGAGACACCGCGATTTTTTCCTCGCGGGTCATCCCCGGCAACGAGCGCTCCGTGGGCCGCCTGCAGAACGCGCTCATGGCGCACGGCGTGGAGGTCATCACCGATCGCGAGGCCGACATCCACGTCTCCGGCCATCCGGCGCGAGATGAGCTGATCCGGGTCTACCAGTGGATCCGTCCGAAGATTGCCTTGCCGGTCCATGGAGAGGTGCGCCACATGGTCGAGCATGCCGCCCTGGCCCGGTCCTGCCAGGTGCCGGAGACGGTCGTGGCGCCGAACGGCACCTTGGTGCGCCTGGCACCGGGGCCGGCCGAGATCATCGACCATGTGCCGGCCGGGCGGCTGGCACGTGACGGCGATGGCCTCGTGCCGGTCGACGGCGATTCGCTTCGCGAACGGCGCAAGCTCCTGTGGAACGGCGCTGCGGCGGCGACGATCGTGCTCGACGCGCGCGGCAAGGCGGTCGCGTCACCGAAGGTCTCGCTCCGGGGGATCGAGGGCGGCGAGGGCGAGCTGACCGAGGCGATCGTGGCGGGCTTGACGGAGATGCTGGCCGATCTCAGCGCCTCGGAGCGCAAGGACGACGCCAGGATCGAGGAGGCGGCCCGGCAGGCGGTGCGGCGCGTCGTGCGGGCGCACCTCGGCAAGAAGCCGTTGACGGACGTGCACATCGTCCGCATCTAGAAACGAGCCCGTGGAGAGACCGATGATCGGACGCCTGAACCACATCGCCATTGCTGTGCCGGACCTCGAGAAGGCCTCGGAACTCTATCGCTCCGTAATGGGGGCCAAGGTGAGCGCGCCCAAGGCGCAGCCTGCGCATGGCGTCACCGTGGTGTTCGTCGAGCTGCCCAACACCAAGATCGAGCTGCTGCATCCGCTCGGCGAGAAGTCGCCCATCGCCAACTTCCTGTCGCGCAATGCCGACGGCGGCATTCATCACGTCTGCTACGAGGTCGAAGACATCTACGCCGCCCGCGACAAGCTCAAGGCCGGCGGAGCCCGCGTCCTGGGCGACGGCGAGCCCAAGATCGGCGCGCACGACAAGCCCGTGCTGTTCCTGCACCCGAAGGACTTCACCGGTACCCTGATCGAGCTCGAGCAGGTCTAGGGAGCTTCGCCATGGGCTGGGCTACCGGCATCATGGTCTATCTGGTGATCTGGTGGACGGTGCTGTTCTGCGTTCTGCCGCTGGGCGTCAGCCGGGTCCAGAATCCCGGCAAGGGCGAGGAGCGGGGGGCGCCGGAGCGGCCGGAACTCCTGCGGAAGGCGGTGATCACGACCATCGTGGCGGCTGTGCTTTGGGTAGGCTTTTTCTGGCTCCACCAAGCCGACGTTTTCAGCTTCCGCCGCCTCGAAGGAAGTTAATCTAATCTCTTAGGATTAGCGTTTAATCAATTGAATATAAAAAGAAACGGCGGACCGTAGTCCGCCGTCCTCTACCCCCGAAACTCGTCACAGGCGGCTTGTGCCGCTCTCCTCCCTAAAACTCGGGCTGCGCCCAAGGCGTAGGCTACTTAGCGCGGCGCCAACGCCTTGCCAAGACCTTTTCTTTCGATCGTCGGCCCCGGACGGAACAATTGTTATGGCGACGGCTCGTTCGTCGACAAACAAATGTCCGCACTGTTTCGCTGATCATCCTATGTACACGTATTTGATCACGAACAGCACAGCGAGAATTCCAACGGCTGGATGGATATCACGATAGCGGCCGGCCGCTAGCTTGATGCCGGCGTACGAGATGAAACCGAACGCGATGCCGTCGGCGATCGAGAAGGTGAAGGGCATCGCGATCGCGGTGATCACTGCCGGCGCGGCTTCGGTGATGTCGCTCCACTCGATCTCCGTCAAGCCGCGCGCCATGAGGCAGGCGACGTAGAGGAGCGCCGGCGCCGTTGCGTAGGCCGGAATTGAGCCGGCGAGCGGCGCCACGAAGAGCGCGAGCAGGAAGAGCACGCCGACTGTCGCGGCGGTGAGGCCGGTGCGACCACCCGCGTTGATGCCCGACGCGCTCTCGATGTAGCTCGTGGTGGTCGAGGTGCCGACGGCCGCGCCGAGCATGGCGGCGGCGCTGTCTGAGATCAGGGCGCCGCGCAGGCGCGGCACGGTGCCGTCCGGCCGCATAAAGCCGCCGCGATGGGCCAGCGCGATCAGCGTTCCCGTGTTGTCGAACAGGTCGACGAAAAGAAACGCGAACACGACGGTGATCAGGCCCACCTTGAAAGCGCCGGCCAGATCCATCTGCAGGAAGACCGGCGCAATCGAGGGCGGCACGTCGAAGATGCCGGCGAACTTCTGCTGGCCTGCCAGGATCGAGATCACCGTCACGACCAGGATGCCGATGATGACGCCGCCCATGACGCGGCGGTACTCCAGCGCCACGATGACGGCGAAGCCCAAGACCGCCATGACCACCGGCCAGCTCGTTAGCTTGCCGTGCGTCACCAGGGTCGCCGGGTGGTCGACGACGATGCCGGCGTTCTTCATGGCAATCAGGGCTAGGAACAGGCCGATGCCCGCGGCGATCGCCATCTTGAGAGATTTCGGGATGGCGTTGACGATCCACTCGCGGATCGGCAGCACGCTGATGATCAGGAAGATCACGCCCGAGATGAAGACACAGCCCAGCGCGACCTGCCAGCTATGGCCCATGCCGCCTACGACGCCGAATGCGAAGTAGGCGTTGAGACCCATGCCAGGCGCCAGTGCGATCGGATAGTTGGCGAGGAAGGCCATCAGGAAGCAGCCGATGGCGGCGGCCACGCAGGTCGCGGCGAACACCGCGCCGAACGGCATGCCTGCCGCCTTCAGGATGTCGGGGTTGACGAAGATGATGTACGCCATCGTCAGGAAGGTCGTCAGACCCGCAACGAGTTCCGTCCGGACAGTCGTCTTGTTCTCGCTCAGCTTGAATATCTGTTCGAGCATCTGGTTCTCCCCCGGGTTGTCGCGCTGAGTGTGCGGGCATATCCCTGTGCAAATCCAGCGCCGCCGCCTGTCCGGGCGCCGTGGTTTGCCTTTGCCTGACCCGTTCCCTACAGTCCGCCGCCACCCGAGACGACCTGCCCGAGGACCCTGCAGCATGCGGATGAGCCAGTATTTTCTGCCCACCCTGAAGGAGAATCCTTCGGAGGCGCAGATCGTTTCGCATCGCCTCATGCTGCGCGCCGGATTGGTCCGTCAGACCAGCGCGGGCATCTACGCTTGGCTGCCGGCTGGCTTCCGCGTCCTGAAGAACATCGAGCGCATCGTCCGCGAGGAACAGGACGCGGCGGGGGCGCAGGAGGTCCTGATGCCGACCATCCAGTCGGCCGAGCTGTGGAAGGAAAGCGGGCGCTACGATGCCTACGGACCCGAGATGCTGCGCATCAAGGACCGCCACGACCGCGAGATGCTCTACGGCCCGACCAACGAGGAGATGATCACGGTCCTGTTCCGCGACGGCGTGAAG
>CAYRBQ010000208.1:0-6765 GCA_964422305.1 uncultured Reyranella sp.
CGGGGAGGTTGTACTTGTAGTAGCCCGCGCCGGTCTTCTGGCCGAACCGGCCGAGCTCGCAGATCGCGTCGGCGACATAGCCGGTGTAGCGCACGTTGCGCTTCTCCTTCTCCTTCTTGCCCTGGCGGATTCGCCAGCCCACGTCGTTGCCGGCGAGGTCGCTCATGGCGAACGGGCCCATCGGGAAGCCAAAATCGTAGACCACCTTGTCGATCTGCTGGGGAAGGGCGCCTTCCTCCATCATATAGGCCGACTGGATGCCCCTCATGCGAAGCATCCGATTGCCGACGAAGCCTTCGCAGACGCCGACCAGGACGGGGATCTTGCCGATCTTCTTGGAGAAGGACATGACGGTCGCGATGACGTCCTTCTCGGTCGCCTTGCCACGCACGTTCTCGAGCAGCTTCATGACATTGGCCGGCGAGAAGAAGTGCATGCCGATCACGTCGCCGGGCCGCTTGGTGTAGTTGGCGATCTGGTTGACGTCGAGGCCGGAGGTGTTGGTGGCGAGGATGGCACCGGGCTTGGCGATCTCGTCCAGCTTCTTGAACACCGTCTCCTTGACCTCCATCGTCTCGAACACCGCCTCGATCACGAGGTCGACGTCCTTGAGGTCGTTGTAGTCGAGCGTCGGCTTGATCAGCGCCATGCGCTTGTCGACATCCTCGGCCTTCATGCCGCCGCGCTTGGCGGTGTTCTCGTAATTGGTGCGGATGGTCTTGAGGCCGCGGTCGAGCGCCTCCCGCGAGGTTTCCAGCAGAGTGACCGGCACGCCCGCATTGGCGAAGTTCATGGCGATGCCGCCGCCCATCGTGCCGGCGCCGATTATGCCGCCGCTCTTGATCTCGCGCTGCGGCGTGTCGGACGGGACGTCCTTGACCTTGGCGGCCTCGCGCTCGGCGAAGAAGTAGTAGCGCTGCGCCGCCGACTCCGAGGAGGTCAGCAGCTCCATGAACAGCTCGCGCTCGCGCTTCATGCCCTCGTCGAACGGCAGCTCGACGGCGGCCTGCACGGTCTTGATGATGTTCCACGGCGCCTTGAAGCCGCGCGCCTTGCGGGCGATCGCCTTCTCGGTCTCGGCGAACAGGTCGGGCGACTCCAGCGTCGCCTTGAGGTCGCGCACGCGGCGCAGCGGCGCCTTCTGCGCCAGCAGCATCTCGGCGTGGGCGATCGCGCCCTTCAGCAGGTCGCCCTCGACGATCGCGTCGACGATGCCCTTGCTCTTGGCCTCCGGCGCGGGGATGTGGCGGCCCGAGATGATGGCGTCGAGTGCGTACTTCGCGCCGGTGAGGCGGGGCAGGCGCTGCGTGCCGCCGGCGCCCGGCAGGATGCCGAGATGGACTTCCGGCAGGCCCATGCGCGTCGAGGGCAGCGAGACGCGGTAGTGCGCGCCCAGCGCCGTCTCGAGGCCGCCGCCCAGCGGCGTTCCGTGCAGCGCCGCCACGATCAGCTTGGGCGAGTTCTCCATGGTGGCGATCACGTCGTTCAGGTTCGGGCCCGACGGCGGCTTGCCGAACTCGCGGATGTCGGCGCCGGCGATGAAGGTGCGGCCGCCGCCGATCAGCACGATGGCGTCGATGTTGGGATCCTTGCCGAAGGCCTCGACGCCTTCCTTGATGCCGGTGCGCACGGCGGCAGCCAGCGCGTTCACCGGCGGATTGTTGACGGTGAGGATGCCGATGCGCCCCTCGGTGGAGCGGATGACTGCGTCTGACATGGGCGTTCTTCCCTGATGGCTGCCGTTTGCGATGGGTGGTCTTAGCAATCCCTGAGTGCCCCGCCCAGCGGGCCCCCGCGCATAAGAATGGGGTTTCGCCGTGCGAAGATAGGTGCAGATACACAGCCTAGTCGCTCCCGGACGCAGCCGCTATGCATCGCCGCAGAAAAGATCTCGGGAGGACATGAGACAAATGAGCAAGATGACGACGACCCGCCGCGGCCTGCTGCGCACCGGTGCCGGCGCCGGCCTGGTTCTCGCCGCTCCGTCGATCGTGTCGGCGCAGGGCACGTGGCCCAACAAGACGATCACCATCGTCGTGAATTTTCCCGCCGGCGGACTGACCGACGGCATCGCGCGCACCTTCGCGCAGCATGTCCAGCAGGCGACCGGCCAGCAGGTCATGATCGACAACAAGCCCGGCGCCTCGGGCAATATCGGCGCCGCGCTGGTCGCGCGCGCACCGGCCGACGGCTACACCTTCCTGCATTCGGTCTCGAGCACGCTCGTGCAGAACCGCGTGCTGTTCAAGTCGATGGGCTTCGATCCGGACAAGGACCTCACCATCGTCTCGGGCACGTCGTCGGGCGTGCTGCCGGTGGTCGTGCACAAGTCGGTGCCGGCCGAGGTCAAGGACCTCAAGTCGTTCATCGCCTGGGCCAAGGGCAAGAAGATCAACTTCGGCTCGTGGGCGCTCGGCTCCTCGGCCCACATCTTCGCCCAGGCGCTGAACGAGCAGTACGGCCTCACGATGGAAGTCGTGACCTACAAGGGCGAGGCCCCGATGTGGCAGGACATGGGGGCCGGCTCGCTGCAGGCCGCCATGGGCAGCCCGCAGGCGATGAATGCGCTGCTGGTGAAGGGCGACATCCGTCCGATCGTGGCGCCTTCCCGCGTGCGCTACGTCAAGCTGCCCGACGTGGCGACCTCGGAGGAGCAGGGCTTCACCGATCCGATGTTCACGGTGCGGGGCTGGCTGGCGCTCGCGGCGCCGGCCGCAACGCCCAAGGAGATCGTGCAGAAGATGTCCGACCTCTGGGTCGCGGCGGCCGACTCCGAGCCCGGGAAGAAGATGATGGAGAGCTTCGGTCTCACCGAGAAGCCGCTGAATCACCAGGAGGTCATGAAGGACTACGAGGTCCTGAAGGCCACCGTGATCCCTCGCATGAAGGCATTGGGCATCCAGCCGGCCGACTGAGCACGCTACGCTGTCGCCACCGGCTTCAGCGTCTCCGACATCCAGCGCGCGAGGGCGGTCATGCGGGCGTCCTCATGCTGCTGGCCCATCACCTGCACGCCGACCGGCAGGCCGCCGACGCTCATCAGCGGCATGGTGACGACCGGCGCGAACAGCATCGAGCTCGGCGCGTTGAACACGAAGTCGCCGGTCGGCCGCGCCGCCAGCGGCTGGCCGGGCACGTCACCCGACCAGAGCGGCGCGGGACCGGGACAGGCAAGTGTGATCGCGGCGTCGGCGAGCGGCGCCATCGTGGCATGCACGCGCTGGGCGTTCTCGCGTGCCATCAGCGCCATGCGATAGTCGTTCGGCGTCATCGCCTCGGCCTTGGCGAGCGCGGCCTTGGCGCGGGCGCTCACGCCGTCGGGATCGTTGTCGACGATCCCGCGCTGATACCAACGGTTCTCCCAGCCCGTGACGCCGCCGCAGATGGCGCGGCCATTGGCGATCGACTGCTCCAGCGCCTCGACCCAGGGATGGTCCTTGCGGCGGATCAGCGCCACGCCGGCATCGGCGAGCTGCTTCAGCACGGCCTCGAAGCCCGCCTTGGTCGCGTCGTCGACCTCCGGCCAGCCCTCGGTCTCGAGCACGACCAGCCGGCTGGGCTTCGCCGCCGCGGGCAAGATCGAGGGGCCGACGAGGCCGACCGCGCCGCGGTCGCCGCCGGCGCGGTTGGCGATCTCGACCGCCACCTGCCACATGTCCTGCAGCGAGTTGGCATGCGGGCCGTGCGTGCTCTGGCTGGTCGCCTGGCGCTCGCCGCGGTTGATGCCGCCCTGCGTCGGCTTCAGTGCATAGTTGCCGCAATAGGCGGCGGGCCGGATGATCGAGCCGCCGACCTGCGTGCCGATCGCCGCCGGCACCATGTTGGCGCCGACCGCCGCCGCCGAGCCCGACGACGAGCCGCCCGGCGTGCGCGTCGGGTCGAACGGGTTGGTGGTGGCCCCGGGATGCGAGCCGCCGAGCTCGGCGGTCACCGCCTTCGCGAGGATCACGGCGCCCGCCTGGCGCAGCGCCCAGACCGCGGCATTGTCGCGCTTGGGGAAGTTGTCCTTGAACGCCGCGCAGCCCATGCCGGTCGGCATGTCCTTGGTCTCGAGCAGGTCCTTGATGGCAACCGGCATGCCGTCGATCGGCGACAGCGGCTTGCCCGCCTTCCAGCGCGCCGAGCTCGCATCGGCGGCGGCGCGGGCGCCGTCCTCGTTGATCGCGGTGAAGGCCTTCACCACCGGCTCGCGCGCCGCGATCGTCTCCAGGCAGCGCTCGAGATAGGCGCGCGGCGAATCGTTGCCGTCGCGGAAGCCCTTGGTGCCGTCGTGGAAGGTGAGCGGCTTGAAATCCTTGTACGCGGTCATGACTCTGCGAATCTCCGGATGGTGGTGTGCGAACTTTAGCATCTCAGCGCGCGAGCCCCGCCATGACGATGTCGAGGCCGGCGCGGAATTCCCTGTCGGCACCGAGTTTCGCAGCCGCACCGGCGATCTCGATCAGCCGTGGAAAGCGCTCGGCCGGCAGCGCCTGCGCGCGCGTGATGTCTTCCCGGTCCTGGTCGGGCGCCAGCGGATCGGCGAGCTGGGCCTGCGCGAAGCCCATCACGAAGCCCGAGACGGTGCGGAAGGCGACCAGGAGATCGGTGCCGGAGCGCCCGCTCCCCGCCAGCGCGCGCAGCAGCGCCTCGGCCCAGACCAGCGTCGTCTCATGCAGGGTCCTGCGCGTCAGGACCAGCGGGATCACGTTGGGATGGCGGCGCACCGTGCGCCACGTCGCCTCGACGATCGCCGTCACGTCGGCCCGCCAATCGCCGCGCTCGCGCGGCAGCCGGATCCCGGCCAGCACCGCCTCGACCACCAGCGCGTCGAGGTCGTCGCGATCCTTCACGTAGTTGTAGAGCGTCATCGGTCCGGTGCCGAGCGCACCGGCCAGAGACCGCATGGAGAGCGCGGGCAGGCCTTCCTTGTCGACGATGGCGAGGGCGGCCTGCTGGAGTTGGGCGCGCGCGAACTTGGCCTTGGGTGGCATGGCACTCCTTGACAACGTACAGTGTACGTATTACTTCCGATTCAACACGTACACTGTACCTCAAGGAGGCGATCATGACCATCCGCACGTCGTTCCGTTCCGGCGCCGAGGACTGTGCCGCCTGGCTCACCCTGCCGGAAGGCGAGGGCCCGCATCCGGTGGTGCTGCTGATCCACGGTGGCGGGGCCACCCACTCGATGATGCTCGACCAGTACGAGCGGCGCTTCTCGTCGGCGGGCTTCGCGGTCGTGGCCTTCGACTTCCGCCATCTCGGCGAATCCGGCGGCACGCCGCGCCAGCTCATGAACCTCGGCCGCTACTTCGAGGACATCGACGCCGCCCTCCGCTTCATCCGCAGCCGGCCCGAGCTCGACCCATCGCGCATCGCGCTGTGGGGCACCTCGTTCGGCGCCAGCCACGTCGTGGCCACGGCGGCCCGCCGGCCCGGGATCGCCGCGGCGGTGGTGCAGTGCCCCATCCTGAAGGGGCGTGCGCCGGCGCTGGCGTCGGGCCTCGGTCACCTGCTGCGGTTCACGGTGCCGATCCTGTCCGACCTCGCACGCGCCGCGCTGGGGCTCGGCCGGCGCTACGTGCAGATCGTCGGCCGGCCCGGCGAGCTCGCCTTCGTGAACCGGCCCGGCGCCTACGACGGATGGATGTCGGTGGTGCCGGAGGGAGTCGTGTTCGACGGCCGCGTCACGGCGGGGGCCGCGATCGGCATGCTGTTCTACGACGCCGCGTCGCAGGCGGCCCGCGTGCGTTGTCCTCTGCTGGTCTGCGTCAGCGACCGCGAGGACCTGATGGATCCGCAGGTCGCGATCGAGGTCGCGCGCAAGGCCCCGCGCGGCGAGGCGATCCGCTATCCGACCGACCATTTCGAGGTCTATCACCCGCCGTTCATCGATCGCATCGTCGGTGACCAGATCGCCTTCCTGACGCGACATCTCGATCCGGGTAGATGATGCTATGGTGCGGCGACCTTGAAGGAGCCGCTCCATGGTCTTCGCCGGAATGAACTACCTCGCCATCCTCGTCGCCGCGGTCGCGGCATTCGGGTTCGGGTCACTCTATTACATGTCGCTGTCCCGCCAGTGGCTGGCCGCGATCGGCAAGACGAAGGAGGAGCTCAGCCCCTCGATGGCGCCGTTCGTCGTGTCGATCGTGGGGCTGCTGGTGATGGCACAGGTCCTGGCCGGCACGATCGCCCATCTCGGCGGCCAGGTGAGCCTCAGGACGGGCATCGTGACCGCCGTGTTCATGTGGCTGGGTTTCGTCGCGACGACGACCGCCACCAACTACGCCTTCGGCGGCCGCAAGGCGTCGCTCACGGTGATCGATTGCATCCATTGGCTGGGCGTGCTCGTTATCCAGGGCGCCGTCATCGGCGCGATCGGCATCTGAAAGGCGGCTGTGGTGAGCAAGCGTCCGCGCATCGAGGGGTTCGCGATCATCTCCCGCGAGGGCATGATCGCCGGCTCCGACGCCTCGTTTCCCGAGGTGCTGAAGATTCCGGCCGACCAGAAGTTCTACCAGGACTCGCTCGACCGCGCGGCGGCGGTCGCCAATGGCCGGCATTCCGCCGAGGGCGGGCCGAAGGAGGCGGCGCGCCGGCGCATCATCCTGACGCGCCGGGTCGAGCGCATCGTGCCCGATCCCGGCAATCCCAACGCCGTGCTGTGGAACCCGGCGACCGCGCCGTTCGAGGAGGCTTGGATGAAGCTCGGCGTGCCCGACGGCACGCTCGCCGTGGTCGGCGGCACCGACGTGTTCGGCCTGTTCCTCAACATCGGCT
>CAYRBQ010000209.1:0-6762 GCA_964422305.1 uncultured Reyranella sp.
CCGGGCAAAACTGCATGATTGGCTACTGGATGGGCGAGCGCCACGCCGGCCACGATGCAGAGGGCGACCCACAGGGTCAGGTAGCGGACGAACAGCGACACGAGGCCTCGCAAATCCGTCCCGGATGACATATGACTGTCACACCTTTGGACTATTCGAGAACTATGGAAACGACAGACGCAGTAGCCGGTTTCGCTGCCCTTTCGCAAGAGACGCGTCTCAATCTGATGCGGATTCTGGCGGAGCGGGGAGCGACGGGCATGGCGGCGGGCGAGATCGCCGGCCGCCTGGGCCTGCAGCCCTCGACCCTGTCCTTCCATCTGGCCGCCCTCGAACAGGCCGGTCTCGTCCAGTCCACCCGGCAAGGCCGACACATCATCTATGCGGTCCGCTTCGCCGGCTTGCGCGCGCTCTTCTCCTTCCTGACCGAGACGTGCTGCGGCGGACGACCCGACCTGTGCGGCGACCTGGCGCGACTTCTTCCCGAAGCCGAACCCGAGGTCCACATGACGCCCGCCTTCAACGTCCTCTTCCTCTGCACCCACAACTCCGCCCGCTCGCTGATGGCCGAGGCCATCCTCGAGCAGGTCGGCAAGGGCAGGTTCAACGCCTACTCCGCCGGCTCCGAGCCCGCGGCCACGCCGATGCCGGAGGTCCTCGCCAAGCTGACGGCGCTCGGCCACGACAGCGCGCGCCTGCGCTGCAAGTCGTGGGACGAGTTCACCGGCCCCGACGCGCCGCGCATGGACTTCGTGATCACCCTCTGCGACGTGCTGCAGGGCCAGCAGTGCCCCGATTTCGGCGACAAGCCGGTGACGGCGGCATGGCCCTTGCCCGACCCGGCGAAGTTCCAGGGCTCGGCCGTGGAGCGCGCGACGATGATCAACGAGCTCTACGGCATGATCCGCAGGCGTCTCGAAATTCTCGTCAACCTTCCCTATGCCTCGCTCGAACGCCTGGCGCTGAAGAAGCGCCTCGACGAGATCGGCGACGCCGCACGCGTGCCGGCCTGAGGCATCGCCATGAGGGTCGGCATCAACGGCATGGGCCGCATGGGGCGGCTGGCGCTCCGGGCGGCGTTCGGCGGCGTGCATCGCCCGCACGACGATCCGCGGCGCGACAACCGCCTCGAGGTCGTGCACGTGAACGAGGTGAAGGGCGGCGCCGCGGTGACGGCGCACCTCGTCGAATTCGACAGCATGCATGGACGCTGGCACACGCCGGTCGAGGTCGACGACGAGCGCGGCTTCGCGGTCGGCGGCAAGTATCTGGGCTTCAGCGCGGCGGCCACGCCGGGTGAGGTCGCCTGGGGCGATCTCGGCTGCGAAATCGTCCTGGAGTGCACCGGCAAGTTCCTGAAGCCCGAGCAGCTCCAGGCCTACTTCCAGCGCGGCGTGAAGAAGGTGATCGTGGCGGCGCCCGTGAAGGACGAGCGTGCGCTGAACGTCGTGGTCGGCGTCAACGATCACCTCTACGAGCCGCGACGCCACGACCTGCTGACGGCGGCCTCGTGCACGACCAATTGCGTCGCGCCCATCGTGAAGGTGGTTCATGAGAACATCGGCATCCGGCACGGGCAGATCACGACGATCCATGCACCGACCAACACCAACGTTGTCGTGGATGCACCGCACAAGGACCTGCGCCGCGCCCGCTCGGCGATGCTGTCGCTGCAGCCCACCACGACGGGCAGCGCCACCGCGATCACCGTCATCTATCCCGAGCTGAAGGGAAAACTGAACGGCCATGCCGTGCGCGCGCCGGTGCTGAACGCCAGCCTGACGGATTGCGTGTTCGAGGTGGCGCGGCCGGTCACGGCGGAGGAGGTCAATGGCCTGTTCGCTGCTGCCGCCAAGGGGCCGCTGGCCGGCATTCTGGGCCACGAGACGCGGCCGCTGGTCTCGGCCGACTACTGCAACGACACCCGCAGCTCCATCATCGATGCCGAGAGCACGATGGTCACGGACGGCACGATGCTCAAGGTCTATGCCTGGTACGACAACGAGATGGGCTATGTCTGCCGCATGGTCGACCTCGCCAACAAGGTGATCGAAGCGGGAGCGTGATGGCCTCGGCGCGCGACTATCTCGTCGTCACCGCGTCGTACTGGGGATTCACCCTGGTCGACGGCGCGCTGCGCATGCTCGTGCTGCTGCACTTCTTCACGCGCGGCTACTCGCCCTTCGTGCTGGCCTTCCTGTTCCTGCTCTACGAGTTCGCGGGCATCGTGGCCAACCTGGCGGGCGGCTGGCTGGCGGTGCGCTTCGGCATCCCGCGCATGCTGATGGCGGGACAGGCGCTGCAGATCGCGGGCCTCGTCATGCTCTCGGCGCTCGATCCCTCGTGGACCGCCGCCGCCTCGGTCGCCTGGGTGGTCGCTGCGCAGGGCATCGCGGGGCTGGCCAAGGACTTCACCAAGACCGCGTCCAAGTCGGCCATCAAGGCGACGGCCGGCGCCGGCGCGGGCCGGCTCTTCAAATGGGTCGCGTGGTTCACCGGCTCCAAGAACGCCATGAAGGGCATCGGCTTCTTCGTGGGCGGCATGCTGCTCGACACGATCGGCTTCCGCGCGGCGCTGTGGGGGATGGCGGCGTTGCTCGGCATCGTGCTCGTCGCCGGTTTGGTCCTGCTGCCGCGCGAGCTCGGCAAGGCCCGGGCCTCGAGGACCATGCGCGAGCTGTTCGCGAAGTCCGCCGGCATCAACCTGCTGGCCGCCGCCCGCATCTTCATGTTCGGCGCGCGCGACGTATGGTTCGTGGTCGGCCTGCCGGTGTTCCTCTATGCCGCGGGCTGGCGCTTCGTCGAGGTCGGTGCCTTCCTCGCCGGCTGGACGATCGCCTACGGCGGCATCCAGGCGATCGCGCCGTCGCTGGTGACGCGCAGCACCGACGGGCTCAGCCGCGAGGTGCCGGGCGCGCGCCTGTGGGCCGGCCTGCTCTTCGCGGTGCCGCTCGGCCTCATGCTGGCGCTCAACGCCGGCCTCGGCATCAGGCCCGATCTTCTGCTCACGGCGGGCCTCGCGCTCTTCGCGCTTCCCTTCGCGGTCAACTCCTCGCTGCACTCCTATCTGATCCTGGCCTTTGCCGGTTCGGAGAAGGCGGCCGAGGATGTCGGCTTCTACTACGCGGCCAACGCGGTCGGTCGCCTCGCGGGCACGCTTCTTTCCGGCCTGCTCTACCAGTGGGGCGGCATCGAAGGCTGCCTCGCCGGATCGGCGGCGATGCTGCTGACGTGCTGGCTGGTCACCTTCGCTCTGCCGCAAGCCCGCCCGGCGCGGGCGGCTTGAAGAACGCCCGCCCCGGTCAGGGGGCGGGCGCCTTGTCGTCGCTCGTTACTCGTCGCAGCAGGGTGCCGCTTCCTCGCAGCAGGGGCTGGCTTCGTCACAGCAGGGCTGTGCCGCTTGCGCCGCTGCGCCGAAGGCGAACAGCAGGACGAGAGTGGAGAGAAGTGTCTTCAGCATATGATCTCCGTTGATGTGTAAGGATGCTTCTTACGGAGAAAGGTCAGCGGGGAGGCGGCTCGGCCGGCGTGGGGTCGATGCCCGTGAACCGGATGCCGGGCAGCGCAATCCAGGCGATCGCGACGATCGCAGGCGGAGTCGACGCCGCGATCGACGGCATGCCGGCCTGGCATCCGGAACACGCGATGACCGCCCCTGTAGCCGCCTTGCCGTCGCAGCACGGGCAGGGCTCGCCCTGCATCTCGCTCATGCTGGCGGCCGCGACGACGGCCACCGGAAAGGCGACCCAAGCCAGCGCGGCCAGCAGGGCAACGCAGCGAAGCAGGCGGGTGGCGGTGTTGATCACACCAGCACGGTACGCCGATCCGGCGGCGCTGTCAGGCGTCCCCCCGTCGCGGGCGAACACGGTTCCGTCAGCGTCCCGCGAGATATACTTCTAAACTTCTAGAAATATGGTTGACTCCTGCGGCGGCACCCCTATCTTCATCCTCATGAAGCTCGACGACGCCGCCGCCCGGCTCGAAGCCCTGGGCAACCCGACCCGCCTCAAGATCTACCGCGCGCTGGTGCGGGCGGGCGCCGAGGGCATGCCGGTCGGCCGCCTGCAGGCCAAGCTCGACGCCGCGGCCTCGACGCTCTCGCACCACATCAAGTCGCTGATGATCGTGGGCCTGGTCACCCAGGTTCGCGAAGGGACGACCCTCGTCTGCCACGCCAACTACGAGGTGATGCACGAGCTGCTGGGCTTCATGGCCGAGCAGTGCTGCGCCGAGGGCACCTGCCCGCCGGTGGCGGTCCCGCGCGTCGCCTGAACGCCTCTCTTTTTTGCCGGATACTTCCAAGATTCTAGAAGGATAGGAGACCTAAGATGCCCGACTCGATCACGAAGCCCAAGACGGTCGCCGTTCTCGGCGCCGGCCCGGTCGGCCTCGCCGCCGCGGCGCACCTGCTGGAGCGCGGGCTGGAGCCCGTCGTGCTCGAGGCGGGACCGACGGTCGGCCACGCCGTGCGCCAGTGGAGCCACGTGCAGGTCTTCTCGCCCTGGGAGTACAACATCGACAAGGCGGCCGAGCGCCTGCTCGTCGAGACCGGCTGGAACAAGCCGCAGCCCGACGCCTACCCGACCGGCGCCGAGCTGCTGGAGCACTATCTCGAGCCGCTGGCCACGCGCACGCGGCTGAAGGATCGCATCCGCACCGACAGCCTGGTGACCAGCGTCGGCAAGGTGGGCTTCGACAAGGTGAAGTCGAAGGGCCGCGAGGAAGCGCCCTTCGAGATCCGCTACCAGAACGGCAAAGGTCCCGAGCGTCTCACCGCCGACGCGGTGATCGACGCCACCGGTACCTGGTTCTCGCCCAATCCCGCCGGCGCCAACGGCCTGCCGGCGGTCGGCGAGCGCGAGGTGCAGGACCGCATCGCCTACGGCATGCCCGACGTGCTGGGCCGCGACCGCGCACGCTATGCCGGCCGCAGCGTCGCTGTGCTGGGCGGCGGCCACTCCGCCATCGGCACGCTGATCGACCTCGCGAAGCTCAAGGAGCAGGCGCCGACCACCGAGATCGTCTGGCTGCTGCGCGGCAACGACCCGTCGAAGTCGTTCGGCGGCGGCGCGGCCGACCAGCTCGCCGCACGCGGCGCATTGGGGTCGGCGTTCGCCGCTCTCGTCGCCGGCGGCAAGATCTGCAGCGAGACCTCGTTCGGGGTCAGCCAGATCAAGCGCGACGGCGATCACCTGCGCATCGCCGCCGGCGCGGCCTGCGGTCGCTTCGTGACGGTGAACGAGCTGATCGTCGCGACGGGCTTCCGGCCCGACCTCGATTTCCTGCGCGAGCTGCGCCTCTCGCTCGATCCCGCGGTCGAGAGCACGCCGGTGCTGGCGCCGATGATCGATCCCAACCTGCATAGCTGCGGCACGGTGCGCCCGCACGGCGCACGCGAGCTCGCCCATCCCGAGGCGGGCTTCTACATCGCCGGCATGAAGTCCTACGGACGCGCGCCGACCTTCCTGATGATGACCGGCTACGAGCAGGTCCGCTCGATCGCCGCCGAGATCGCGGGCGACCACGAGGCGGCGCGCCGGGTCGAGCTGGTGCTGCCCGAGACCGGCGTATGCAACGGCCCGGCTCCGTCGGTCGCGGCCGACGGCTCGGCGACCGCTGGCGGCTGCTGCCCCGCACCGGCCGCTTCCGTCGAGCCGGTGCCCGCGGCATCCGCCTGCTGCGCGCCGAAGGCCGTGCAGCCGGCCAGCGGCTGCTGCGGGCCGGGCGCCCCGAAGGTCTGAGGAGGACGATCGTGGAAGGCACTGCACGCCTCGTACCGGCCATGCCCGGTGGCCCGATCGGCGGCTCCTTCGCCTGGCGCGCCGAAGCCTTCCACGACTACGACTCCTGGGCGATGCACGTCACGCCGCAGGACATCGCCGAGATCGAGGCGGCCGCCGCCGCGACCAAGGCCGCCGGCCTCGACATCGCGAAGATCACGCGCGAGCGCTTTCCCCTGCCGGGCCTCGCGCCGAAGCTGGCGACGCTGCGTCACCGCATCCTGAACGAGCTGGGCTTCGGCTACCTGCGCGGCCTGCCGGTCGAGCGCTGGGACGCCGACTTCCGCATGAGGGTCTACTGGGGCGTCTCGCGCCATGTCGGCGATCCGGTGCCGCAGAACCGCAACGGCCACCTGATCGGCCATGTCATCGACATCGGCACGTCGGTCGACGACACCAGCAAGCGCATCACGCAGACCAACGCCGAGCTCTCTTTCCATGTCGACTCCTGCGATGTGGTGGCGCTTCTCTGCCTCGCCGTCTCGCAGTCGGGCGGCGAGAGCGCGATCGTGAGCGGCGTTTCCGTCCACGACGAGATGATGCGCACCAGGCCCGACCTCTGCGCGGCACTCTACGGCCCGATCCCGATGGATCGCCGCGGCGAGGTGCCGGCCGGCGGCAAGGGCTGGTACGAGATGCCGCTGTTCCACTGGAGCCGCGGCTCGTTCACCGGCTTCGCGCCGGTGCGCCAGTACGTCGAGTCGGTCCGCCGCTTCGAGGATGCCCCGCCGCTGACGCCGCTTCTTTCGGAGGCGCTCGATCTCTTCTACGACCTCTGCGCCGATCCGCGCTTCTGCCTCAGCATCCCGTTCCAGCCGGGCGACATCCAGTACATCCACAATCACGTCGTGTTCCACGCCCGCACCGCCTACATCGACCCTCCGCCGCCCAGCCCCAAGCGCCACCTGATGCGGCTGTGGCTGTCGGCGGCCGACGGACGCAAGCTTCCCGACGCGCTGCTCGCCAAGTGGCCGGTGGTCGA
>CAYRBQ010000210.1:0-6758 GCA_964422305.1 uncultured Reyranella sp.
AATCGCCCGCCAGCGCCTGCACGTCGACCACCTTGTCCGGCGTCACGCCGAACTTCTCCATCACCGCCTCGGGCCCCATCTTGCGCTGCTTGATCGGGTCCATCATCTCGACGCCCGGCCGGATGAGCTGCATCAGGTCCTTGTCGGAGGAGACGATGGTGCAGGTGCCGCCGGCCTCGAGCGCCATGCGGGCGTAGGTCGCGATCAGGTCGTCGGCCTCGTAGCCCTCGAGCTCGCAGCACGGCAGGCCGAACGCCTTGGCCGCCTCGCGGATCAGCGGGAACTGCGGGATCAGGTCCTCCGGCGGCTCGGGCCGGTTGGCCTTGTACTTGTCGTAGATCTGGTTGCGGAACGTGGTGCGTCCGGCATCGAGGATCACCGCGACATGGTCGACCTCGGGATCGTCGAGGAGCTGCGTCAGCATCTTGGAGAAGCCGAACACGGCATTGACCGGCGTGCCGTCGGGCCGCGTCAGCGGCGGCAGCGCGTGGTAGGCGCGGAAGATGTAGCCCGAGCCGTCGATCAGGTAGAGGTGGCGGATCGGCTTGTTCTCGCCGTCCGCGGACGTCTTCGCGGGGGTCTTGGATTTCGCCATGGCCAAGCCCTAGCACGCAGCCCGGAAGGGCGGGAGCGTCGCATCCCGGCATTGCCCACAGTGCATGCACATCTTCCTATCTTGCTCGGCCGACCGGCCGGCCAAGGCATTGAGATGCTTCGGGAATCGGCGCCTCGATCGATGGAAAAACGGGAAGCCGGATGTCGAATTTTCGGAGAGCATGGAAGGTTCAGGACAGGAATCTGCAGGATAGGAATATAGGACGTCGGTCACCTATCGTCAAGAACATTCAAAGAACATGCAGAATTGCAGAATTACGGTAGCCGGTCTACGTTGATCGACATGAAGACCACGCTCACCGTCACCGCCCGCGGCGTCGTCACCCTGCCGGCCAAACTGCGCCGCCAGCTCGGGATCAAGGCCGACGACCAGCTCATCGCCGAGACGACACCGGACGGCCTGCTGCTGCGGCCTGCCGTGACCTTGCCGGTCGAGATCTACGATGCGAGGCGCATCGCCGAGTTCGACGCGGCCGAAGCGGAGCTCGAAAGAGCGCTGCGCCGCAAACGACCTGCCGGACGTTGATCGCCGCGCGCTGATCGCCGATTTCGCGGGTGCGCATCTTTCTCGACGCCAACGTGCTCTTCTCGGCCGCCAAGTCCGACGATGCCGTGCGGCGGTTGCTGACGATGCTTCTCGCCGGGCGCCATACGCTGTGCGCCGACACCTATGTCGCAGAGGAGGCGCGGCGCAATCTCGCCGCCAAGGCGCCGGACGGTCTGACGGACCTGGCTGCCCTGCTGGACCGGATCGAGGTGGGGCCGCTGCAAGCCGGCCGCGACGCGGTCAGCGCAGCGAGCGTCTTGCCCGAAAAGGATCGCCCGGTTCTGGCTGCCGCGGTGCGGATGCGTTGTGCGGCTCTGGTGACCGGCGATCGCACGCATTTCGGCATATTCTACGGCCGCTCCTTGAGCGGCGTGACCATCCATTCCCCGAGATCGCTGGCGGAAGCGCTGCTCGATTGAACGAGGTCTGCCCCATGCCCATCGTCCTGTCCGAGAATTTCCGCGCGCTGTTCTACGCGCCGTTCTACGCCTCCTACGCCACGGGCGCGTTCGCGCGCGCCGGCGTCGAGGTCGAGTTCCGCACCTCGCCCGACCCGCCGGCCGCCGCCGCCGCGCTGCGCGCCGGCGAGGTCGACGTGATGTGGGGCGGGCCGCTGCGCGTGATGATCGCACGCGACAAGAACCCGGCCGACGACTTCGTCTGCTTCTGCGATGTCGTGGCCCGCGACCCGTTCTTCGTCGTCGGCGCCCGGCCGCGGCCGGATTTCCGGCTGGCCGATCTTCTCTCGGCGAAGCTCGCGACGGTCTGCGAGGTGCCGACGCCCTGGGTCTGCCTGCAGGACGACCTGCGCCGCGCCGGGCTCGATCCGGCGAAGGTCGATCGCGTCGCCGACAGGAGCATGGCCGAGAACGAGCAGGCCCTGCGCGAGGGCAAGGTCGACGCCGTGCAGGTCTTCCAGCCCTATGCCGAGAACCTGATCTCCACCGGTGCCGGCCATGTCTGGTACGCCGCCGCCAATCGCGGCCTCACTGCCTACACCACGCTGGTCACGCGGCGGCCCACCCTGGAGCGCCGCGCGGAGGAACTCGCGCGCATGATCCGCGCCGTCGATGCCACGCTCAAATGGTTCGCGACAACGCCCGCGCTCGAAATCGTGAGCATGCTGCGGCCGTACTTCCCCGACGTCGAGCCGCCGCTGTTCGCCGCCTGCATCGAACGCTACCGAGCGCTGAAGCTCTGGGGCAGCGATCCGGTGATCCGCCGCGAGGGCTACGACCGCCTGCACGCGGCGATGCGTTCGGCCGGCACGATCTCGCGCGACATCGCCTTCGGCGACGTCGTCGACACCGCGCTCGCCGAGCGGGCTATTCGGGCTTGATGCCCTTGTCGCGGATGATCCTGCCCCAGCGCTGCGACTCCGCCTTCACGTAGGCGGCGAACTCGGCCGGCGTGTTGCCGCCGGGCTCGGCGCCGAGCGCCGCCATCTGCTCCTTGACCTCGGGGCTGCGCAGGATCTTCGCGACCTCGGGATGGAGCTTCGCGATCACGGCGGGCGGCGTGTCCTTCACCATGAAGAGGCCGTTCCAGCCCTGCACCTCGTAGCCCGCCACGCCGGCCTCGGCGATGGTCGGCAGCTCCGGCGCAAGGGCGGCGCGCGTGGCGCCGGTGACGGCGAGCGCCTTCAGCTTGCCCTGCTTCACCAAGGGCAGGGTGCCCGGCATGTTCTCGATCATGAAGGTGAGCTGGCCCGCCACCAGGTCGGCGAGCGCCGGCGCGCCGCCGCGATAGGGGACGTGCGTCACGTCGATGGCGGCCATCGCCTTGAAGAGCTCGGTGGCGAGGAACGGCGTGCTGCCGACGCCGCCCGAGCCGTAGTTGAGCTGGCCGGGCTTCGACTTGGCGAGCGCGATCAGCTCGGCGACCGAATTGACCGGCACCGAGGGATGCACGACCAGCATCAGCGGCGCGGTGTTGACCAGGGTGATCGGCAGGAAGTCGGTCATCGGATCGTAGGGCATCCTGGCCAGCAGGAACGGGTTCACCACCAGCCCGACATTGCCGATCAGCATCGTGTAGCCGTCGGCCGGCGCCTTCGCGACGACGTCGGCGCCGACCGTGCCGCCCGCTCCCGGCCGGTTGTCGATGATGATCTGCTGCCCCAGCGCGGGGCCGAGATGCTGCGCCAGCAGGCGGCCCATGATGTCGAGCACGCCGGCACCTGCGGGGAACGGCACGACGATGCGGATCGTCCGGTCGGGCCAGGTCTGCGCGGCGGCGGGCCGCACGAAGGGTGCGGCGAGCGGCGCGGCGATCGAGAGGGCGAGCAACTGGCGCTTGGACAGGGACGGCATCGGAACCTCCGGAAGCAATCGAACATGGCCTGCCTCGCATTCGCAAGGAGAGCAGGGAGCCCGCGACCTTCCGTGCCTTGCACGGCTCGGGCCAGCGGCCTATCCACGCCCCGTCATCGGGGAGTAGCCGGCCTCATTCCCAGGGGCGGATGCGTCAACAGACTTGGTCCTCACGGACCATGGCGCTTCCGGTACTTAGGTGCTTGGCGAGACCTTTGGCTTACCAGCGTCCACACCCGCGGGATCGGGCGGCGCCGGAAGCCACAGGTTCGTGCCCGGTCCCGCGTGAAGATGCCCCCCGTGGAAGCCTTCCTCGTCTCGACCGGACTCGTGGCCATCGCCGAGATCGGCGACAAGACCCAGCTCCTGGCGATGATCCTCGCCGCACGCTATCGCCGGCCGGTTCCCATCATCCTCGGCATCCTGGCCGCCACGCTCGCCAACCATGCGCTGGCCGCCTGGGCAGGCGCGCTGGTCGCCGGCTGGCTCGGCCCCGAAACGACGCGCTGGATCCTGGGTGGCCTGTTTCTCGTCATGGCGGCCTGGTGCCTGATCCCCGACAAGCAGGACGATGCGCCCTCGGCCGCGAGCGGCGCGGGCGCCTTCGTCGCCACCGCCATCGCCTTCTTCCTGGTCGAGATCGGCGACAAGACTCAGATCGCCACGGTGGCGCTCGCCGCACGCTTCGATGCGCTGGCCGCCGTCACCGCCGGCACGACGCTCGGCATGATGATCGCCAACGTGCCCGCCGTGCTGTTCGGCGAGGTGCTGGCGCGCAAAGTGCCGCTCAAGCTGGTGCGCGGGATCGCGGCGTCGTCGTTCGTCGTGCTGGGTGCAGTAGTTGTGGCCGGCGGCCTTCTCTAAAGCATAGTCCGTTCGGCTGGAATCAGCCGAACGGACTATGCCCATGGTCGAGGCCCGTCGAACAACGCGTTTCCGATCAAGTTGAACCGCTTGCGGTTCAACCTGATCGGAAGCCGTACTAGGCGACGCGGTTGGAGAGTCGGCCCAGGCCGGTGATCTCGATCGTCACCTTGTCGCCGCGCTTCAGGAACTTCGGCGGCTTGAAGCCGATGCCGACGCCGACCGGCGTGCCGGTGGCGATGACGTCGCCCGGCCGGAGCGTGATCCCGGCCGAGATCGTGGCGATCAGGGTCGGAATGTCGAAGATCAGGTCGCGTGTGTTGGCGTCCTGGCGCAGCTCGTCGTTCACCCAGCACTTCACCGTGAGGTTCTCGGGCTCGACCTCGCCGGCCGTGACCAGGAACGGGCCCATCGGGCAGAAGGTGTCGAGCGATTTGCCGAGGAACCACTGCTTGTGCTTGCCCTGCAGGTCGCGCGCCGTCACGTCGTTGATGATCGTGTAGCCTGCGACATGGGCGTAGGCGTCGGCCTTGGCGATGCCGCGGCCGCCGCGGCCGATCACCAGGCCGAGCTCGGCCTCGTAGTCGACCGAGTCGCTCACTCCCTCGGGGTAGCGGATGTCCGCGCCGTCGGCGATCACGCATTCCGGTGCCTTGGTGAAGATGATCGGCGCGGTCGGGATCGCATCGGCGGCGGAGGCCGCGCTGCTGTCGAAGCCGCTCGCCGTGAACTCCTTGGCGTGCTCGTGATAGTTCTTGCCGACGCACATCACGTTGCGCGCCGGTCGCGGGATCGGCGCCTCGATCTTCACCGAGGCGAACGGCAGGCCGGCGCCGGCCGGCTTCAGCTTGCCCGTGAGACCCTGCAGCTCGCCGGCGATCGTGCCGAGGTCGGCGATGGGCCGCTTCAGCAGGTCCTCGAGCGGCCACACGGTCTTGTCGTCGGCAGAAACGAGGACAGCCTTGGTGCGCCCCTCGTGCGTGACGGTCGCGAGCTTCATTGCGGCTTGGCCGCCTCGTCCTGGCTCCAGCCTTTCTTCTCGGCGTCGAAGAAGGAGGCGAAGACCTTGCGGATGGTGCTCTCGGCGATGTCGCGCGTGATGAACACGACGCGGCTCTTGCGGTCGTCGCCCTCGGGCCAGGCGTCGAGCGTGGCCGGCGGATGGAAGACGTGCTGCACGCCGTGGATCACGACGGGCTTGTCGGTGTCCTTGACGTTCAGGATGCCCTTCATGCGCAGCAGGTCGGGGCCGCGATAGGTCACCAGCGCATCGAACGCCGCGGCCACCGTCGACCAGCTCATCGGCTCGTCGAAGGTCATGCAGAAGGCCTTGATGCGGTCGTCGTGGCGGTTGGGGTTGTGCGGGTCCTGCTCGCCGTGGGCGTGGGCGTGGCCGTGTCCATGGTCGTGTCCGTGATCATGGCCATGGTGATGATGGCCCTGCCCGTGATCGTGCCCGCCCTCGTAGGCCTCCTCGTGCAGCCAGCGCTTCACGTCGGCCGACTTGGTCTCGGGATTGTAGAGGCCGGCGTTCAGGATCTCGTTGGGATCGATGTCGCCGCCGGCGATCGAGTGGAACGGCGCGCCGGGATTGAGGTGATAGAGGCGGTGCTTCAGCTCCTCGAGGCCGGCTGCCTCGGCGATGTCGGTCTTGGTGAGCAGCAGGCGGTCGGCGACCGCGGCCTGCTTCACCGCCTCCTCGTGATTGTCGAGCGTGCTCTCGCCGTTCACGCCGTCGACCGTCGTCACCACGCCGTCGAGCCGGTAGCGCGAGGCGAGCAGCGGATCGGTCATCAGGGTGTGCAGGATGGGCGCCGGATCGGCGAGGCCCGTGGTCTCCACCACCATGCGCGTGAACGGCGTCACCTCGCCTTTGGAGCGCTTCAGGAACAGCTCGCTCATGGTGCGCACCAGGTCGCCGCGCACCGTGCAGCACAGGCAACCCGAGTTCAGGGTCACCATGCCCTCGTCGTCCGACTTCTCGACCAGCAGGTGATCGAGCCCGATCTCGCCGAACTCGTTGATGATCACCGCCGTGTCGGAGAGTTCCGGACGGCGCAGCAGCTTGTTGAGCAGCGTGGTCTTGCCGCTGCCCAGGAAGCCCGTCAGCACGGTGACGGGGATGCGTTGCTCGGCGGCGTTCTGCGTATCGCTCATTCTTCGATCCTTCGTGGCGTGGCCGCCTCGCCGGTTCCGCCGTCCGGCGGCGGCGGCGCGACCCGCGGTGCAAGTGGTGCGCGCGCCTGCCAGAAGCACTCGGCCTTGCCGAACGATTTCCACGCCTCGGCAAGCTTGCGGCGGCGGCGCTTGTCGCCGCCGGACGCCTGCCTGGCGAGGACCTTGAGCGCCGGCGTCACGTCCTCGTTGGGACGCGCCGCCGTGGCAAGATCGGCCAGCATGTGCTCCGCCATCGTGCGATC
>CAYRBQ010000211.1:0-2213 GCA_964422305.1 uncultured Reyranella sp.
GGCCGCCTCGGAGATCCCGCTGATCTCCGCCGTCGGCCACGAGACCGACACGACCCTGATCGACTTCGCCTCCGACCGTCGCGCGCCGACGCCGACCGCGGCCGCCGAGATGGCCGTGCCGGTGCGCGCCGATCTGCTGGCCGAGGTGCTGGACTACGGCAAGCGCACCATCTCCTGCATGAACCGCGCGCTGCGCGAGGCCTCGACCGAGCTCGCGGGACTGGCGCGCGGCCTCGGCGATCCGCGCCAGATGATCGAGGAACGCCAGCAGCGGGTCGACGTCGCGGGCGAGCGGCTGGCGCTCGGACCGAAGCGCGTCATCGAGGTCAAGCAGCAGCAGATCGCGGCCGAGGCACGCGCGCTGCGCGGCGCGGGCGAACGCTACAAGAGCGAGGTCAAGCAGAAGGTCGAGCGGCAGCTCGACCGCGTGGTCCAGCTCGCCGATCGCCTGCTGCGCCACCGCGCCGACATGTTTTCGCGCGGCACCGATCGGGTGGCGCAGCTCGGCAAGCTGCTCGAGAGCTACTCCTTCCGCTCCGTGCTCAACCGCGGCTTCGCGCTGGTGCGCGACCAGGACGGCCAGCCGGTGCTGGCGGCGGCCGGCACCAGCGCCGGCCAGACGATCGGCATCGAGTTCGCCGACGGCCGCGTCGGCGCGCGCATCACCGAAGGCGTGAGCGGCACACCGAAGCCCGCCGCGTCCGTGGCTCCGCGCCGCCGCGACGGCGGCGGCAATCAGGGATCGCTGCTTTAGAGAAGAGGTTCGTCGTCTCGACCGAGGAGCGCAGCGACGAGTGGAGAGACCTTGCCTGTTACAGGCAAGGCCCCTCGGCTACGCTCCAAGGCGGGGGTTACCCCGCCTGAGGCGACAGATGAGGGAGAAAGCTGAAATGACCACCGCGCCGCTGTCGGCCGAGACGATCAAGAACTTCCTGTATGCCAGCACGGCGACGGTTTCGATGCAGATGCTGAAGCGCGGCTTCCGCAACTGCGCGGTGAGCGGCGTGAAACCCCTGAACCCGAAGGCCGCGCGCATGGTCGGGCCGGCCTTCACGCTCCGCTACATCCCGTGCCGCGAGGATCTCGACAAGCCGCCGTCGCCCAGCGATCCGCCGAGCCCGCAGCGCACCGCGATCGAGGAATCGCCGGCGGGCTCCGTGCTGGTGATCGGCACCGAGGGCAACCTGAAGTCGGGCACGCTGGGCGACATCCTGGCGCTGCGCCTCAAGGTGCGCGGGCTCGCCGGCGTTCTGAGCGACGGTGCGATGCGCGACTCGCCGGTGATCGGCAAGTTCGACTTCCCGGTCTATTGCGCGGCCGCCGCCGCGCCGCCCAGCATGGCCAACCTGCGGCCCGTCGAGACGCAGGTGCCGCTCGGCGTCTGCAGCGTGCCGGTCTATCCCGGCGACATCGTCGTGGCCGACGAGGACGGCGCCATCATCGTGCCGCGTCATCTCGCCGACGAAGTCGCACGCGACTCCTTCGAGCAGGAGCGGCTGGAGAAGTTCGTCGCCATCCGGGTCGGCAAGGGCCATCCCATCGAGGGTACCTATCCGCCAAACGACGAGACGAAGAAACTCTACCAGGCCTGGATCAAGGCCGGCGAACCCGCCGGCGGCTGAGGAGGGACCGATGCGCTGGTTGATCGTTGCCGCTTTGCTGCTCGCTCTCGCGGCCTGCCAGACCTCGACGCCGCCCGTCGCGCTCGCGACGCCGGCACAGGATGCCGCCGGCAAGCAGTTCGCGCCGCCGCCGCCCGGCATGGCCGCGATCTACTTCTACAATCCCGATGCGAGCCCGGTGGTCGGCGTGGCGGTCGACGGCCGCGAGATCGGGCTGCTCGACGCGCGTACCTGGATGCGGGCGGAGATCGTGGCGGGCCATCACGTGATGCGCTGCCGCCGCGGCGAATCGGTGAATGCGCGCTGGGTCAACCTGCCGGCCGGCACGACGCACTTCGTCGATGTGCAGATGCGGCCCGGCCATCACACCTGCACCATCAAGGAGACCGACGCCGCCCTCGGCCGCGCCGGCGTACTGGCGGGCAAGCGTGCACGGGAGCTTTAGCCACCCGTCGTCCCGACCAAGGCCCGAAGGGCCGCGTGGAGGGACCTTGTTTCGACAACCAGATGGCTGATCGTGGAGAGAAGGTCCCTCCGCTTCGCCTCGCTATGCTCGGCTTCGGTCGGGACGACGGGTGAGGCTAAACCGGG
>CAYRBQ010000211.1:2223-6710 GCA_964422305.1 uncultured Reyranella sp.
AGCCAAGTATTACCTTCCTTCCCCGTGTGCTGGGGAGGTGGCCCGAAGGGCCGGAGGGGATCATGACCCCATCGCCCTCGTAAGACGAGGGCACTTCCCCTGAGCGGACTCCGCTCAGGGGAAGAGATTCTATACCGGCCGTTCGCCGTAGGGCTTGGTGATCAGCTCTAGCAGGTGGCCGTCCGGGTCCTCGAAGTAGACGCCGCGGCCGCCGTAGAAGGTGTTGATCTCGCCCGCGCCGCTCTTGTCGGGCCGCGCGTAGTAGCGCAGCCCGGCCTTCCTGATCTTGGCGAAGGAGCGGTCGAACTCCTGGTCGTCGACCAGGAACGCATAGTGCGTCGGGCTGACCTTGTCGGTGTCGATGAAGTCGAGGGTGACGCCGTTGGAGGTCTGGACGGGGCGGAACGGGCCCCATTGCTTGCCCGCCTCGACGCCCAGTATGTCGGCCAGGAACTCGGCCGACGCGTCCTTGTCCTTCACGTGGACGATCAGGTGATTGAGGGCTGCCATGGGGAAGACGTAGGCAGCGCCCCGTCCCGGTTCAAGCGCCGCCCTTCTCCTCGAGGAAGGCCTTGAAGGTGATGATGTCCTGCGGCGCCTTCTTGCGCGCGCAATAGTCGGTGAACTCCTTGGGCGTCACCGGGACCATCTTGATCGTGTGCCGGCGCGCGCGCCAATCGGCGATGCGGCTCGACTCCTTCAGGTGCCAGTCGTTGTAGCTGCTGAGCGGGTAGTGCTTCACGATCTTCTGGAAGGTCTCGTGATCGGACGCGGTGACCTTCGCGAAATACTGGATAGCCATACGTGTCTGCCCTCTGGACGCAGAGCCGCATGTACCCTTAGCCGTTGATGCGGGCAAGTCGTTGACCTAACGCTAGGCCGCAGCTCCTTCAGGTCTGGCTCGCGGTCTGCTGGGGCGGAGGCAGGAAGATTGGCGGCGGTGGCGGGGGTATGATCGTGACCAGCGGCGGAGATGGTGGCGGCGGGGCAACGACCGGCGGCAAGGGCGGCGGCGGCGAGGACGACGCTGGCTGAACCGGAGACGACGCGCCGACCGACTCCACCAGCGACGCAAGCAGGAGGGGCGAAACTCCTGCGACGTCGGGCAACAACGAACCAAGCAGACCGTTCATCGTCACCGGCACGAGCGGAGGCGCAGGCTCGAAGTCTGCAGCCGGCGCGACGTCGGCTGCAGGTGAGGTCGGCAGCAGCAGGCCGCTGCCGGGCTGCGGCGCTGTCAGATTGAGGAAAGCGGGCGAGGGTGCCGTGTACTGAAGCGGCATCGCGCTCTGGTAGGGTCCGGTTCCCTCGAAGGGCGAGGCGCCCTGCAGCGGCGGAAGGTTCTGCAACGGCACGGCGTTCGGCAGTGGACCGACCACGCCGAGCGGCGCAGCCGTCTGCAAAGGACCGATGGCTTGCAGGGGGCCCGCACCCTGCAGCGGTGGCGCGCCTTGTGCCGGGTCGGCGAATGGCGAGGCGGGGCCGACGCCGGATGCGGCCGCGGCAGTGTCGACCGAAGGCGCCGACGTGATCGCGGCCGGCGCAAGCGGCCGGCCACCCTGCAATGGTGTGCTGGAGAAAAGGGGCCCCGCTCCCTGGGGCGGTCCTGCCGACGGAGATTGCGCGGCCGACGGGACGGCATGCAGCGCGAGGATGGCGGCGCTCGCGACAAGCGCGGCGCTCTGCGTGACTTGCCGTCTCATCACCCTACCTCCTGCAGGCCCTGTTTCTGAACGCGGGAGCCTGTCGATCGCTGCGCAATGGGCAGGAAAAAAAATCGGCAATCATCGCGAGAAAATCCTATATACACATGCACGCATCGGCCGTACGGGCCGGTGGCAAGACCCAAAACCTTTCTCTGGTTGCAGGTACGAAGCTTTTGCGGGTTTCGCGAGTTATCCCGAGGGCGTGCGCTTTCCTAGGAAAGCAACGATGGACGTCCGTTCGACGTTCATTCTCTGCCACTGTTCGGGAGAGATAGCGATGAAGCCTTACATCGTGGTGATCGCCGGCATGACGGCGGCGGCCTTATCTCTGTGCTTTTCGCCGGTATCGTCACAATCGTACGACCGTGAAGTGGCCGCGGCCGCGCCGCAGCGCGATCCCGGTGCGCTATGCACCGATCCATTGCTGATGCCGAATCTGCGGATCACGGCCTGCACGCTCGCCATCGACGGAGCGACCGACGATGGAAGGCGAGCCGCATTCCATCTCTCCCGCGCCCAGTCGCTTCACGCGATGGGCAACGTTGCCCGTGCCCAGATCGACTATCGCGAGACCATTGCGCTGGCGAAACGCGTCGCGGTACCGACGTCGGAGCAGCATCTTCACCGCGGCATTGCCCTTCACTCCCTCGGTGAGACTGCGGCGGCGCTCGGCGCCTACGACGAGGCCATTTGGCTGGACGGCCGCAACGCGCTCGCCTTGGTGGATCGGGGCATCCTCCTCGCAGCGCAGGAAGGCCAATGGGAACGGGCGCTTGCCGACTTTGATGCGGCGCTCGCCGTTGCGCCGGACAACGTCGACACGCTTCTGCTGCGCAGCGATCTTCTTGGTCGCCTTGGCGACGATACCAGGGCGCTGGCCGACATCGGTCGCGCCCTCGGGATTGCACCCGCCAATCCGCGGCTCTTGACGGCGCGGGGCATGGTTTACGCGCGACGCGGCGACCGCGCCCTCGCCCTTGCCGATTACGCGGCCGCGCTTGCCGTGGAAGGACACCACGTCGATGCCCTCGTCAACCGTGCCGCACTCCTGTCGTCGGGTCGGCCGACGCCGCACGAGCTCTCCACTGCACAGGCCGATCTAGACCTTGCGCTGTCGGTGTCTCCGCGGCACGCGCTGGCTGCCTACAATCGTGGCTTCGTTCACTTTGCGCGCGGCGACCTGGCCCAGGCCGCGGCGGACTATTCCCGCGCGATCGATCTCGCGCCGGTAATGGCTGTCGCCTACGCCAACCGCTGCCTGGTCCGTACGATGGCCGGAAAGGAGCTGCGCGAGGCGCTGGCTGACTGCGATGAGGCGCTGCGTCTCGCGCCCGAAAGCATCGATGCCCTGGAAACGCGCGGTTTCGTTTATCTGAAGCTCGGCGACAGCGCTGTGGCCGAACGGGACTACGAATCGGCCCTGCGGCTCGATCCCGATCGCCCGGTCGCCCTCTATGGCCGGGGCCTCGCGCGCGAGCGCCGTGGCGACCTCAAGCAGGGTGCGCTGGACAAGCAAGCCGCCCGCGCCCTGATGGGTGATGTCGGGCGCGCCTTCGCGGACGTCGATGGGTCGTGATTGGGAGAACGCCATGGATAGAATTGCCCAGATCCGGCTTCTGCTGAGGCGAGCCGACACGTGCCACACCAACGCGGGGGCGGCGCGACGCGTGAGCCGCGCGGGAGCGGCGGGAGACTGCCGGGAGGAGGTGGAAGGCCTCCAGAACCGGGTCGTGCGTCTGCACGAGCGAGCAATGGCTTTTCAGGAAGAGGCCTTCTCTCTGGCGCGCCGTGCCGTGGCACAGCGCGGCGTCGACGACCCGGTCGTCGCCCGATCCGAAGCTCAGCTCCTTTTGCAAATTGCCCGCATGGAGCCATTGCGAAGCTAGGGGACGCGCGAGGATTTTCCCGCCCCTGTGATCGACGCCTGATGCATGCACTGCCAGCAGCCATGCGCGCGCTCCCTTCAGCCATGCGCCGGTGAAGTTGCAGGTTCAGCAGGTTTGTGGTAGGAAATTAACTATCATGGGCCGGTCCTGACCGCAGCCCAACCACCCCGACGGCGGACCCAACCGACCGCACGAGCCTCCTAAGCTGCACAGCCTGGAGGTGTCCCCGGAGCGCGCTGCGCTTCCTTGTCGAATGAAAGCAAAACGACCGGCGATTCTCACGTCGGCCCGACGTGCGCCCTGCGACAACTGCTACAAAGCGGTACGTCGCGGTGTAGCACTCGAAAATCAAAATGACCGCGCAGATGCTGCATCGAAGCCCTGTCGCAACAGCGTCGGGAAGTAGGTGAGGCTGTAGCGCGGCGTCAGGACGCCGCGGCGTCGGGGACGGCGCGGTTCCTGAGCGGCTGCCAGTGGTTGCGCGGGATCGGCTGCAGGGTCTCGAGGAACTGCCGCGCGCAGCGTTCCCAGGTGAAGGTCTCGGCGTGACGTCGGCAATCCTCGGGATCGCGCGCGATGGCGGCGAGGCAGGCGGTGCGCAGGTCCGGATCGAGGGCGCCGACCTTCGGGTCGGTGACGACGTCGAGCGGCCCGGGCACGGGATAGCCCGCGACCGGCACGCCCGAGGCCAGCGCCTCGACCATCACGAGGCCGAACGTGTCGGTCAGGCTCGGGAAGACGAAGCAGTCGGCCTGCGAGTAGCGGTACGCTAGCTCCTCTGTGTCGACCGAGCCGAAGAAGCGCACCTCGGGGTAGCGACGCTGCAGCGATTTGAGCTGCGGGCCGCCGCCCACCACCCACTTGGTGCCGGGCAGGTCGAGGTCGAGGAAGGCCT
>CAYRBQ010000212.1:0-6624 GCA_964422305.1 uncultured Reyranella sp.
ACGTGAAGCTGTCGCTCGATCCGAAGCGCCGCGCCGTCGACATCGAGGCGACCTGCAGGCTCAAGGGCCGCACCGGCGTCGAGATGGAAGCGCTGACCGCCGCCTCTGTCGCCGCGCTGACCGTCTACGACATGTGCAAGGCCGTCGACCGCGGCATGACGATCTCGGAGGTGAAGCTCGTGCACAAATCCGGCGGCAAGTCGGGGACGTGGAAGGCCTAGGAAGCGGCGCATGATTTTGCCTCAACAAAGCTGTCGTCCTGAGCGAAGCGAAGGACCTCACATGGCGGTCAGGCCACTCCTTGGCCAGCGTGAGATCCTTCGCTGCGCTCAGGATGACACCGGCACTTTCGCATGCTCGGACGTGCCTTCATGCTGACCGTCCGTGACGCCCATGCGCGCGTGATCGCGGCCTTCGAGCCGTTGCCGGCCGAGACCGTGCCGGTGAGCGACGCTGCGGGGCGCGTGCTGGCGTCGCCGCCGCAGGCGCGTCTCACCCAGCCGCCGGCCGACCTGTCGGCGATGGACGGCTATGCCGTGCGCGCCGCCGATGTGCCGGCCGCGCCGACGACGCTCAAGCTGGTCGGCCAGGCGCCGGCCGGCGGCTCCTACGATCACGCGCTGCAGGCCGGCGAGGCCGTGCGCATCTTCACCGGCGGTCCGCTGCCGATGGGCGCCGACTCGATCGTCATCCAGGAAGACACCAAAGCCGACGGCGACAAGGTCACGATCCTCGAGGCCCCCAGGATCGGTCGTCACATCCGCAAGGCCGGCCTCGACTTCGCCGCCGGCGATTCACCGCTCGCGGCCGGCCGCATCCTCACCTCGCGCGACGTGGCGCTGGCTGCGGCGATGAACCTGCCGTGGCTCTCGGTGCATCGGAAGCCGCGCATCGCAATCCTCTCGACCGGCGACGAGCTCGTGCTGCCGGGCGAGCCGGTCGGCCGCAACCAGATCGTCTCCTCGTTAGGCATCGCGGTCGCGGCCCTCGTGCGCGGCTGGGGCGGCGAGCCGACCCTGTTCGACATCGCACGCGACGACGCCAGGCTGATCGAAAGCCGCATCGCTGCCGGCGCGCAGCATGACCTGCTGATCACCCTGGGCGGCGCCTCGGTGGGCGACCACGACCTCGTGCAGGCGGCGCTCAAGGCGCAGGGCTTCACGATGGATTTCTGGCGGATCGCCATGCGTCCGGGCAAGCCGCTTATGTTCGCCGCTAAGGACCGCGCCCGCGTGCTCGGCCTGCCCGGCAACCCGGTCTCGACCATGGTCTGCGCGCTCCTGTTCCTGAAGCCCGCCATGGACCGCATGCTGGGCCAGGCCGGCGACTTGGTGGGCACAGTGCCGGCTCGGTTGGCGATCGACCTCAAGGCCAACGACCAGCGCGAGGACTATGTCCGTTCCCGCCTGACGCGGGCGGCCGACGGCAGCCTCACGGTCGAGCCGCACCCCGTGCAGGACAGCTCGATGCTCTCGGTGCTCGCGACCAGCGACGCCCTGCTGGTGAGGCCGGCCCACGACCCGGCTCGAAAGGCCGGAGACACCGTGCAGATTGTCGATCTGACGGCCCTCAGCGGCGGCTACTGATCCCCGTCTTCCCCGGGATAACTTGACCAGGACGCGGAACTAAACTAGAACATGTGCCGGGTTTCGGGATTTGTTCCGAAATCTGGTAGGCGTTCTGGGGAGAAGACGGTGCTAACCCGCAAACAAAACGAGCTGCTGTTGTTCATCAACAAGCGCCTGAACGACGACGGCGTGTCGCCCTCCTTCGACGAGATGAAGGAAGCACTCCGCCTCAAGTCCAAGTCCGGCATCCATCGGCTCATCACCGGTCTGGAGGAGCGCGGCTTCCTGCGGCGTCTGCCCCATCGTGCGCGCGCCCTGCAGGTTCTGAAGCTGCCCGATGCCGCCGCCATGCCGGCGCCCAACGTCACCCCCCTGCTCGCCGACGCCCGCCGCGGCTTCGCCGAGGGTCGCGATGGCTTCGTGCCCCAGATCGTGCGTGGCGACCGCGTGCCGCTCGCCGGCGCCATCCAGGCCGCCAACGAGGCGCAGGCCCTCAGCCTGCCGCTCTACGGACGGATCGCCGCCGGTACGCCGATCGAGGCGCTGCGCGACAACTCGACGACCGTCGACGTCCCGGTCTCCCTCCTCGGCTCCGGCGCGCACTACTGCCTCGAGGTCCAGGGCGACTCGATGGTCGAGGCCGGCATCCAGAACGGCGACATCGCCATCATCAAGAGTTCCGACACCGCCGAGACCGGCGAGATCGTCGTGGCCCTGATCGACGACAGCGAGGCGACGCTCAAGCGCCTGCGCAAGAAGGGCGCCTCGATCGCCCTCGAGCCCGCGAACGCCGCCTTTGAGACGCGGATCTTCGGACCCGACCGGGTCAAGATCCAGGGCCGCCTCGCGGGCCTCTACCGTCGCTACAACTGACTGCGCTGCCTGCATTTGCAGGTTCAGCAGGTTTTGCTATGAATTCCCTGTAGGCTGGCGCTTCTCGCGCCGGCCTTTGTCGTTCGAGGGCTTAGGCGTCCCGCGAAAATCGCGATTTTCTTCCCACTTCACCTCGCCGATCTCTGCGACCGATCAAGGACTTGGCGGCGAAAAATCCTGACAAGATAGGAAGCCGAAACGGGACATTCTTTCGACACTAGTGCGGCTTCCGATCAAGTTGAACCGCAAGCGGTTCAACTTGATCGGAAACGCGTTGTTCGACGGGCCTCGACCATGGGCATAGTCCGTTCGGCTGATTCCAGCCGAACGGACTATGCTCTAGGCTCCTGGTGCCCTGACCGGCGCGGCCTGACGCGACGGGCTGTTGGGCACCCAGGGCCGGTCGCCCCGGCGTGCGTTCGCCGTCTCGCGGCGCACGCCCAGCTCGTCGAGCCACAGCGCGTGGGCGCCGTCCTTCCAGGCATCACGCCGATCGATCACCAGACGGGGCCCGCGGCAGCGTTGCTGGGCGTCGACAGTGGAGAGCACGATGTCGGCCGAGCCGCAGGCCTCGGCGAGCCGTCGCTCGTCGCTCACCAGGGCGACGCGCCACGGCCCCTTGCGCCAGCGGCAGAGGCCGGTGCCGCAGCCGAGGCCGGCGGCCTGCTCGTCCGCACTGACGGTCCAGCGCCGGGCCGCGCCTTCCTGCCCCTGGCGGCGGGCCCAGGCCTCGCTGATGAAGCGGTCGGTGCGCGCCGAGGCGACATGCACGGCGCCGCGCTCGTCGCGCAGCCCGAGCACGCGGCCATCCTCGCTCATCAGCAGGTCGGGCGCCGGCGGCGGGCCCAGCATCAGGCCGATCGCGACGACCGGCAGTCCGGCATAGCGCCAGCGGCGGCGCCACAGGCAGAGCCACAGCCCGCCCGCCGTCAGCAGCCAGAGGCTGGCGCCGGGCAGCGACGGCACCAGGGTCGCGGCTTCCGGCCAGGCGGCCACGTAGCGCGCGATGGCGTTCAGCGCCCCGACGCCCCAGCCCATGGGGACGAGCGCCGCCTGCTCGAGGCCGAAGGGCATCAGCAGCATCGCCGCGAGGCCCCACGGCATGATCCAGAAGCCGGTCAGCGGCACGCCCAGCAGGTTGGCCACGACGCCCAGCAGCGAGACGCGGTTGAAGTGGTAGGCCGCGAAGGCGCCGGTCGCGACCGAGGCGATCAGGGTCGTCAGCAGGCTGGCGCCGAAAGCGGCGCCGAGCCGCCACAGCCACCGGCGTTCGGAGAGGTCGGCCCGCTCATGAAGACGACGACGCCAGCCGGCCGCCCCTTCCCAGGCGGCGATTAGCGCGACGACGGCGGCGAAGGACATCTGGAACGAAGCGCCCGTCAGCGATTCAGGCGCCACGAGAAGGACGATGACGGCCGACCAGGCGACGAGCCTCAGCGACAGCGCCGTGCGGTCGAGCAGGATGGCGAGCAGCGCGAAGCCCGCCATCGCGCAGGCGCGCTGCGCCGGCACCGGCGCGCCGGCAAGGGCGGTATAGAAGAGCGCGGCCATCAGGGAGAGGATCGCCGCCAGCTTCTTGGCGTCGATGCGCAACGCCAGCGGCGGGATGAGCGCGATGCCGTAGCGCACGATGCCCATGACGAGGCCGACGACGAACACGATATGCAGGCCGGAGATCGAGAGGATGTGCGCGAGCCCCGAGTCGCGCATCGCCTGCGCCACGTCCTTGTCGACCGCAGTCTGCTCGCCGGTCAGGAGGGCCGCCACCACGCCGCCTTCGGGATTGGGCAATGCTTTCAGGATGCGTTGCGTGACGTCGGCGCGCAGCGCGTCGAGCGTGCGGACGAAGCCGTCGGGCTTGCCCCGCTCCACTACGGCGGCCGGTGCGAGCGCATAGCCCACCGCGCCGAGTTGCTGGTACCAGGCGACCCGCTGGAAGTCGAAGGCGCCGGGCATGGCGGGGCCGGCCGGCGGCGAGAGGTTCGCCAGCACCAGCAGCCGGTCGCCAACATGGAGCGGTGGCGCGCCACGGCTCAGCGACACGCGCACCTTGAGCGGCATCATCTCGGGCGGCGGCACGCCGTTGCCCTTGAGTCGCACGGCCTCGAGCACGACACGCACGCCGTCGGGCAGGCGCTGGATGTCGACGATGCGGCCCTCGACGTTGATGCTGAAGAGCGGCCGCGACAGTGTCGGCGCGGCGAGGCTCGCGGTGCGCCAGGCGACGAGGCCGAAGCCTGCTGACGCCGCGACCGCGCCGATCGCGATCGCCCGCGCAAGGCTGCCGGACGGCGCGAGGAACGCCGCGACGAATGCCGCCGCGGCGAGTGCCGGGCCGATCCACAGCGCGGGCTCGCTCGGCAGTTCGAAGTAGATCGCGATGCCGAGCCCGAGCGCAACCGGAAGCCACAGCATCCAGCGGCCGCGTTCGGCGTCGAGTTGTTGGAGGAGCCAGGACCGCATGTTTGACAGGGTCCACACGCTCGCCTAGGTACGGCCCTCTTTTTCGGCCAAAATGCGGCCAAACCAGCGCAATGACCGTCGTAACACGCTTCGCCCCCTCGCCGACCGGCTATCTCCACATCGGCGGCGCCCGCACCGCCCTGTTCAACTGGCTGTTCGCCAAGCATCACGGCGGCAAGTACCTGCTGCGCATCGAGGACACCGACCGTGCACGCTCGACCGAGCCCGCGATCGCCGCGATCCTCGACGGCCTGTCCTGGCTCGGCCTGCCATGGGACGGCGAGGTCACCTATCAGTTCTCGCGCGCCGCGCGTCACGCCGAGGTCGCCCGCCAGATGCTGGCTGAGGGTAACGCCTACCACTGCTACGCCTCGCCCCAAGAGCTCGAGGAGATGCGGGCGGCGCAGAAGGCCGCCGGCAAGCCGGTGCGCTACGACGGCCGCTGGCGCGACCGCGACCCGAAGGAGGCTCCCTCAGGCGTCGCACCGGTCATTCGCCTGAAGGCGCCGCAGACCGGCCAGACCGTCATCGAAGACGCCGTGCAGGGCAAGGTCACGGTCGAGAACGCGCAGCTCGACGACATGATCCTGCTGCGCGCCGACGGTACGCCGACCTACATGCTGGCCGTCGTCGTCGACGACCACGACATGGGCGTGACGCACGTCATCCGAGGCGACGACCATCTGAACAACGCCTTCCGGCAGCTCCAGATCATCCGCGCGATGGGCTGGCCCGAGCCGGTCTACGCGCATATCCCGCTGATCCACGGGCCGGACGGCGCCAAGCTCAGCAAGCGCCACGGCGCGCTGGGCGTCGATGCCTACCGCGACATGGGCTTCCTGCCGGCGGCGCTGCGCAATTACCTGCTACGGCTGGGCTGGAGCCACGGCGACGACGAGATCATCCCGACCCAACAGGCGATCGAGTGGTTCGACCTCGACGGCGTGGGACGCTCGGCCTCGCGGTTCGACATGGCCAAGCTCACGAACCTCAACGCGCACTATCTGCGCGAGACGGCGGATGCGGAGCTGCTGCCACTTGTGCTGCCGCGCATCGAGGAGAAGCTCGGCGGCGCGCTCGACGCCGATGCGCGCGAGCGCATCCTGCGCGGCATGGGCGGCGTCAAACAGCGCGCGCGTACGCTGGTCGAACTCGCGGACAGTCTTGGCTTCTACGCACGCGCTGGCGCGCCGCCGATCTCCGACGATAAGGCACGCGGCGTGCTGACGCCCGACGCCCGTGCCGTCATGGCCAAGCTCGCGCCGGCGCTGGAGCTGCAGGCGAGCGACTGGAGCGAGAAGGTGATCGAAGAAGCCGTGCGCAAGTTTGCCGAGGCGAACGGGCTGAAGCTCGGCCAGGTCGCCCAGCCGCTCCGCGTCGCGTTGACCGGTTCGACCACGTCGCCCGGCATCTTCGAAGTGCTGGCCGTGCTGGGGCCCGCCGAGAGCAAGGCGCGATTGCTGGCGGCTGCCGGATAGTGGAGGTTGACGGGTAATGGATGACAAGAAGCCGCCCCTGGAGAGCACTGCGACCGAAGAGAGCCGGGATTTCATCCGCGACCTGGTGCAGGCCGATCTCGCGCGCGGACAGGTGAAGGGCATTGTCACCCGCTTTCCGCCGGAGCCGAACGGCTATCTGCATCTCGGTCACGCAAAGTCGATCTGCCTGAATTTCGGAATTGCGACGGAATATGGCGGCCGCTGCCACCTTCGCTTCGACG